>JBMYWE010000007.1:0-19713 GCA_049607125.1 Granulosicoccaceae bacterium
ACCTGCCAGCCAGAAAGTCATCCACCCAGCGGGGGACTGTTTTGCTCGCTGGCCCCACAATGTGATCGTGGAATTGAGGGCTGGTATCTGATGCCTCAAGATTGAGCTCTAGCGTGTGGGCTCCCAAACTGCGCGCGGCCTGCACATAACCAGCTGCCGGGTAAACCTTACCGCTGGTGCCGATAGCCACGAAATGAGTGCTCTGGCTGAGATGCTGCTCAATTTCTTCCATGCGCATGGGCATTTCGCCAAACCAAACAATATGTGGACGCAGCGTCCCACTCTGCTGACAGCAGGCACAGCTATCTCCGAGCTTTAGGTCGGTGTCCCACGGGTAGATTTTTCCACTGCGCGTGCAGCGCACTTTGCGCAATTCGCCGTGCATGTGTATGACACGCTGAGACCCGCCCCGCTCGTGCAAGTCGTCGATGTTTTGAGTCACCAGCAGAAAATCGTCGCCCAGCTTTTGCTCCAATGTAGCGAGTGCTTTGTGGGCATCGTTAGGAGCGATGTTGGGTTGTAGGAGGCTGCGACGCCGCTCGTTGTAGAAAGATTGCACCAAGGCAGGATTGGCCGCAAATCCCTCTGGAGTCGCGACTTCCTCAATGCGGTGCTCGTGCCACAAGCCATCTGATGCTCTGAACGTCTGAATACCCGACTCCGCCGAAATACCGGCTCCGGTTAAAATGGTTATTTTCATCTCAGTCGCTCACAGGTGCGTTGGCCTCTGCCCAGCCCTCGTCCAAGAAAAACTCACTGACCAAAAGCGGTGCTGCCGCCCCTTGGAAGTAGGTTACTCGGCCCCAGCAAGGTGGGCTTTCTTGATGCAAGCTCGGCACTCTTACAAATAAATTGTCTTGAGTCGACAATGCGGCGAAACACACACGTGCTCGAGTGAGCGCCGGTTCAGCGAATATCCAATGTCCCAAGGGCCGCTCGTCGAGCTGACGTAGTTCTTCGTATTGATTGTTTAAAGCGATTTCCGGCAGTAATGAACAGGCAAAAACCAGCGGCCTGTCCCCATCTTGCAACAGGACTTCACGATGCAACAGCGGTGCGCCGCACTCCAAGCCGAGTGCGTCTGCAGCGGCCTCCGTGGCAAAGCAGAGATGCTGGTGTAACAACTGTACTTTAAAGCCTGACTGGCACGCAGCGGTGAGCTTAGTAGTCAGAGACCCACGACTACTAAGCCAAGCCTGCAATTCAATAGGAGCCGAATCAGCCCTATCACTCCAAGCGTTGGAAAACAGAGTCTCCCAAGTATTCGTCATTGGCTGGTCATCACTCGTCACTGGGTCAGCACCAACTTTTTGACCGGCCCAAATGAACGCCTATGCTCGGCGATTACACCATGCTCTTTTAAGGCTTGCATGTGTACCTTAGTTGGGTAGCCCTTGTGTCTATCAAAGCCATATTCAGGGTATTGAAGGTGCAGCGCTTCCATTTGCCTGTCTCGGTGTACTTTCGCCAGAATTGACGCGGCGCCAATACAGATTTCCGAAGCATCACCGCCAACTATTGCCTGCGCCGGTATCTGCAGATCAGGGCAGCGATTGCCATCGACCAAAACCAACTCAGGCCTGACCGATAATCCCTCCACCGCTCGCTTCATGGCCAACATCGAGGCCCAGAGAATATTGATGTCGTCTATTTCGGCAGCGCTTGCCTCGCTAATGTGCCAAGCCAGCGCCCGCTCAACGATCTGCTCATACAGCGCGTCACGGCGCTTGGCGGTAAGCTTTTTGGAGTCATTCAACCCCTCAATAGGCTGCGCCGGATCGAGGATCACAGCGGCAGCGACCACCGAGCCTACCAGCGGCCCCCGCCCTGCTTCATCTGTGCCAGCCACAAGCCCTAGCCTTGCAACGTCCATCCAGAATCTCTCTCAAGCGAAACCATCTATTTTAACGATAGCTGTCACTGTTTGTCAGATTCTTCTGACCACCTTGATAGCGCTGCTCGAGCCAATGCACAATCCGTCAGGGTTAGCCACTTGTTAAAGAGACGACGGATTCAGGCAAATGCACTTGCACCCGCTTCTCTCATACCGCATGCTCTACGGCCTACCCGCCTAGATCAGCCCCATGGATTTCGAACTGCTCGCCGTTGCCTCGTTTGTTTATCTATTGGCCGGCATTGTCAAAGGGACAGTGGGCATAGGATTACCGACCATCGTCGTATCGCTGCTAAGCATGACAGTCGATCCTCGCTGGGCTATGACGGTAGTTATTTTGCCCATTTTTGCCACCAACTTCTGGCAGTTTGTTCGCGCCGACGCACCAAAACAACTTGCACTAGACTACTGGCCTTTTATGCTGATGCTGGTCGTGCTGAACTACTTTGTGTCACTTTCCAGTTTTGCTGTAGACACCCACAACATCTTGTTGGCACTTGGCGTGGTGGTGATCATATTTGCCACGACCAACCTCATGCGCCAACCTCCTCCACTACCCATGCAGTGGGACAAACCCGCTCAACTGATCGCCGGTAGTCTCGCTGGTGTGCTCGGAGGATTGACCACAATCTGGGGGCCGCCAATGGTGGTTTATTTACTCAGTAAAAGAATAGATAAAGAAGTCTTTGTTTTAGTATCTGGCGCTATTTTAACCGCAGGCTCTCTGCCTCTAATGCTTAGCTACGCGCAAGCCGGTTTTCTCGATCAGGCGACTTTAATCAGTTCTGCCATTCTGATCATCCCAGCAATTGTTGGTATGTTCTTGGGTGAACAAATTCGCAAGCGCATCAATACCGAGCGCTTCGTAAAGCTCTTGCTTTTGGTATTTTTGGCGCTGGGATTAAATTTGATTCGCCGCGCCATTTTCTGACAAGCTAGAACAGGAGACGGATCAGTATCGGCACAAGAAAGGCTGCCAACACGGTGCTGATTGCCATTGCCAAGCCGGAAAAAGCACCTGTAGTTCGGCTTTCCTGAAATGCTCTCGCCGTGCCAATTCCATGTGCCGTGACTCCCACTGCCACGCCGCGCACGGAGCTGTTAGTCAGACCAAAGACATCCAATAATCGTGGACCAAAAACAGCGCCAATCACACCGGTTGTCACAACTAGCACGGCCGTCAATGAGGGCAGCCCCCCTATTTTTTCGGCAATCCCCATCGCCACCGGTGCGGTGACGGATTTTGGCGCTAAGGAAAGCTGAGTGAGAACGTCGGCACCGAGGATACGAGCGAGCCATACGGCACTGGAGCTACCAAATACAACCCCGAACACCAGAGCAATGGACACGGGAATCCATAGAGCGCGCACACGTTCAAATTGTTGCACCAGCGGAACCGCCAGCGCGACCGTTGCGGGCCCGAGTAAGAAATGCACAAATTGCGCACCCTCAAAATAAACGCTGTAGGAAGTATCACTCAGCAGCAACAGTAAAATCACAATTGTTACCGCGACCACGACAGGGTTTAGCAAGGGATTGCCGCCACTTCGCTCGTAGAGCGCATGTGCTATACAGTAGGCGCACAGCGTAACGGTTAGGCCCAGTAGCGGCGAAGTGGAGAGATAGACCCACAGAGAGGCCAGATTGGATTCAGTCACTCTGGGCTCCGCGCCAATTGATGATGAGCTGCATCAGCCAAGCGGTGGCGACTAGGGTAACTAGCGTGCTGAGCATCAAAGCAATGACTAGCGCAAACCACGCCTCACCAAGCCGCTCAAAATGCACCATGACGCCAACGCCTGCAGGGACAAAAAGTAGCGACAAATGCCTTAAGAGACCGCTTGATGCTTCATCGACGGCAGCAGGTACTTTTCGGTAAGCGAGCAAGGAAATCGCCAGCACCAGCATGCCCAACACAGGACCTGGTATCGCCAAAGCCAAAGCCACACTCAAAACTTCGCCGATTAGCTGGAATATCAAAAGAACCGTGAAACCTTGAACAATCGCCATGGCGGGAACTACGGAAATGAATAGACAACAGGATGCAATACCGCCTAGGCCTCATCTCGACGAGGCCAAAGCGAGAATAGCGCTCTAGAACAAAACCTTGCCCGCGAGCTTGAGCACATCGTCCATAATCGAGCCGTCTCGATCTGAATCGAGAAGCGCCCCCAGAATGCCACCGCTACTCCCCGCTCCTCCAAGAACACTGCGTGAAGGTTTGGCGCTGCCGCCGAGCAGTTGTTTGCCCAGTCCGCTCATCACCATAGTGGCGACGACAGGCAACAGTTTTTTTAGAATGGTGCTAGAGATGCCCGTACTACTAGAGACTTCCCGGGCGACGCCGCGCGAGACATCTTTGCTGCCAAAGACATGGCCTAGGATATCGTTGCCCTCCTTGACGTTGTCGTTCTGCCCCAAACTAGAGAGATCATCCAAATAGCGGCTGTGGCTACCTTTGCGCAGTGCCTCAAATAGCTCATCGGCGCCCTTGGGTTGATTTGCATTTTGCTGCAACCCCCGAGCGACGACTGGCGCCAAGCCATCCAAGGCCTTGCGTGTATCAGCTGGGTCCAGGCCAAATTGACGCGCCACCTGCTCAACGGCTGCGTCGCTTTGCCCGCCCAAAATCTGATCAAAAACACCCATAATCTTTTACTTCCTTAACATCGGGCTAAGCGCCCAAATTTATGCAAAACCGCCACGCAGGCCGCAAATAGCTTTTAGCACTTCAAGACGACTTATTTGACCCACCAATCGGTTGTCATCAACCACCGGGAAACGGCGAAAACGACGCTTGAGAAATCGTTCGGCAACATCGGTGACTGAGGCTTGCGCGTCGACAGTCTCGACGTCTGTGGTCATAAAGTCAGAGACCACGCCGCGCCACTGCGGATCGTACCCGGCTTTGAGAACCGCTGAGATACAGTCAGTGTCCGACAGCATGCCCAGCACAGTGCCACGGTCATCGACCACGGGTGCACCGGTGATTTTTTTGGCGACAAAACTTTCCATCACCTCAATAATGTCCATATCGGCACGTACGGTAACAACGCGTTTTTCCATGTGATTTTCCACAAGCTGGTTTTTCATGGATGAGGTCTCCTCGTCTTCCTTAGGTTACTTGTACTCGCAGTTGCGGGTATTGGTCAACTAATACTCGGGCGGCAAAACGCTCAAAAGAGCGGCGCGCGCGAGAATAGTTATCAGCGTTTTTTGTGTAGATCAAACTCTATTGGCTTGGCCTCTTGCTCAGCCGCCATGCGCGCGAGTTTCTTATCACAAGGCTTTTCGCACACACAGGGAACCGGCTCTACGCCAGGAATATTGGCTATACCGCCACAGCTTCCTTTGATAGTGCGGCCATTGATAATCGCTCCAATAGCCATCGCAGCGACCATGAGCAGCATAAAAGCAAAAGCGAGTACCACAGTTGCAAACATATTTTATTCCTCTATCAGGGGCGCAAAGCTCTGGGTCTGGTAGTGCGCAAAGCTGTCGCCTTCTCGATATAAAAAGTAAGCGGCTAATCCAAGAGCATCAGCCACCTTGGGGCCCTCCACTTCACCCAGCACCATCAGCGCAGTGGCCCATCCATCGGCCAGCGCAGTGGATTCATGGTAGACGGAGACCGATGCCAACTTATGCTCAACCGGCTTACCGGTACGCGCGTCGATGGTGTGAGCATATCGTACCCCGTCACGCTCATAATAATTGCGGTAGTCACCGGAGGTAGCCAAGGCGCCGTCTCCCAATTTGACCGCTTGCTGAATGCTACGTTCAGCCTCGGATGGCCGCTCGATGCCAATGCGCCAACTATCACCTCGAGGGCTGAGGCCATTTGCCCGCAGTTCGCCACCGATCTCTACCAAATAGTCCCCAATACCCTGCTTTTCGAGCAACAGAGCCATTTGATCAACACCGTAGCCTTTGGCGATAGCCGACAGGTCTACATAGACTGCAGCCGCTTGTTTTTTCAGTGAACTGGGGTTTTCGCCAATCAACACCTGATCGGATCCCACCAGTGCTTTTGCGGCACTGATCTGCTCTTCTGAGGGTACGGTTTCTGGTTCTGCCTCTGGGCCAAAGCCCCACAAGTTAACCAAGGGGCCAACAGTGACATCGAAACCGCCGTTACTGGCTTCAGTAATTTTTTTTGCTGTGGCGATCAAATCGACGAGTTCGGCAGACTGCGGTTGCCAGTCTTCACTAACGCTGCTGTTAAACAGTGAGAGCTCGGAACTTGGGTCGTAGGTAGACATGAGCTTGTTGACGCGATCGAGCTCCTGCTGAATGCGGCGGGCAAGCTCTTCTTTGCTGGCCCCAACGGGCTTGCTTATCACAGCCGACCAGGTGGTTCCCATGGTCTGGCCGTTGAGCGTGATGGGCTCCACCTTGGTAGAACAGCCTGCCAGCCAGAGCGACAGTGCAAAAAAAAGCGCCAGCATAAATGCTGGCGCTCCTCTCAGTGAGAGTTTAGCCACCAAAATCATCCAGCATGATGTTGCTCTCTTCAACACCCAAATCGAGCAGCATGTTGATGACGGCTTGGTTCATCATCGGTGGTCCACACATGTAGAACTCGCAGTCCTCAGGAGCCGGGTGGTCCTTAAGATAGTTCTCGTAGAGCACGTTATGGATAAAGCCCGTGTAGCCCTCCCAATTATCCTCTGGTTGAGGATCCGACATAGCCATATGCCATTGGAAGTTCTCGTTCTTCTCAGCTAGCTCGTCAAAATCTTCTACGTAAAAGGCTTCACGCATAGAGCGAGCACCGTACCAAAAGCTCATTTTGCGCGTGGAGTTCAAGCGCTTGAGTTGGTCGAAGATATGCGAGCGCATAGGGGCCATACCTGCGCCACCGCCAACGAAAACCATCTCGTTTTCGGTCTCTTTGGCAAAGAACTCACCGAAGGGGCCAGAGATGGTGACCTTGTCGCCGGGTTTGAGGCTCCAGATGTAGGACGACATAATGCCGGGTTCTACGTCTGGGTTATTGGGTGGTGGCGAAGCGATACGCACATTGAGCATGATCACGCCTTCTTCACCTGGGTAGTTCGCCATGGAGTAGGCGCGAATGCACTCCTCTTCCGGGCTGGAGGTATAGCGCCAGATGTTGAACTTGTCCCAATCCTCGTGGTACTCCTCTGGGACGTCGAAATCCTTGTAGTTTACCGTGTGCGGTGGGCATTCAATCTGGATGTAACCACCGGCACGAAACGGTACGGACTCGCCGTCGGGGATGCGCAGCAAGAGCTCCTTGATGAAAGTGGCTTTGTTGTCGTTGGAGATGACTTCGCACTCCCACTTCTTGACGCCAAAAACCTCTTCCGGGATCTCGATCTTCATGTCCTGCTTGACCGTCACCTGACAAGACAGGCGCTCGCCAGTGGCGGCCTCACGCTTATTGATGTGGCCTTCCTCGGTGGGTAACAGTGAACCGCCGCCCTCATGGACCTTTACTTTGCACTGGGCGCAGCTGCCGCCACCGCCGCAAGCTGAAGGTACAAACAGCGCCTCATTGGCCAGCGCACCCAGTAGCTTTCCACCGACGGGAACCGAGATGGTTTTCTCGCCGTTGATCAAAACGTCGACATTGCCTGAGGCGACAAGCTTCGACTTGGCAAACAAAATAATGTACACCAGAGCCAGCACGATCGCTGTAAACAAAATGACGCCAAATATGACTTCTAACATGGTTGTCTCCGATCTCCTTGGCGACTAGAGCTGCACGCCGCTGAAGGCCATGAAGCCCAGCGAACACAGTCCGACGGTGATAAAGGTGATGCCCAAGCCCTGTAGGCCCTCAGGCACATCGCTGTACTTGAGCTTCTCGCGAATACCGGCCAGAGCTGTAATAGCTAGTGCCCAGCCAAAGCCTGAGCCGATGCCGTAAGTCACACTTTGAGCGAAGTCGTAGTCGCGCTCCACCATGAACAATGAACCACCAAGAATGGCGCAGTTGACAGTGATCAGCGGCAGGAATACACCCAGCGCCGCATAGAGAGCAGGCATAAACTTATCTAGGAACATCTCCAAAATTTGAACGGCTGCGGCAATAACACCGATGTAGCTGATCAAACCGAGGAAAGTCAGGTCGCCATTGAAGCCGATCCAGCTCAGCGCTCCCTCTTTGAGTAAGCCGTTGAGGATCAAGTAGTTCAGCGGAACGGTGATGGTTTGTACCACCATCACAGCTACCCCTAGACCAAAAGCCGCCGGGATCTTTTTGGAGATGGCGATGAAAGTACACATCCCCAAGAAAAACGACAGCGCGAGGTTTTCAACGAAAACCGCTTTGACAAATAAACTGACTAGCCCGTCCATTATTTGGCCTCCGCATGGTTATGACCGGCGTGACCGCTCTCGTGGATGGTGTAATCAGGCTTTTCTACTTGGGCCGGCTTCCAGGTGCGGACCACCCAGATAAAAATGCCGATCAAGAAGAAAGCACTTGGAGGCAATAGCATCATGCCATTGGGCACGTACCAGCCGCCGTCGTTGACCAGTGGAAGTATTTTGACACCGAACAACGAACCGGCGCCGAAGAGCTCACGGATAGTGGCCAACACCATCAGGATAACGCTGTAGCCCAAACCATTGCCGACGCCGTCCCAGAAGGACTCCTTCGGCGGGTTGGACATGGCGAAACCCTCTGCGCGTCCCATAACGATACAGTTGGTGATGATCAGACCCACGAATACCGACAACTGCTTGGAAGTATCGTAGGCGAAAGCCTTGAGCACCTGATCAGTAATAATGACCAGAGACGCGATGATGATCATTTGCACAATAATGCGAATCGCACTCGGCACGTGTTCACGAATCGCACTGATGGCCGTACTAGACAGGGCTGTTACCACTGTCAGCGCAATACACATCAGCAAGGCCGTTTTCATGGAGGTGGTGACCGCCAGCGCCGAACAAATACCCAAAATTTGCAGTGCAATTGGGTTGTTGTCGAACAGTGGATCGGTGACTAGTTTTTTGGTTTTAGCGTCCATTGAGTGTCGCTCCCCTTATGACCGCAGTTTGTTCAAGTAGGGGCCGAAGCCCTGTTCGCCAAGCCAAAAGCGCAGCAAATTGCTCACGCCACGGCTAGTCAGAGTTGCACCGGCCAGACCATCGACCTTGTACTGCGCACCGGCAGAATTGGGATCGACAGAGCCTTTGACAACTTCGATGGCCAAGGCACCGTCAGCATCGAAAACCTGCTTGCCATTCCAGAGGCCTTTCCACTTGGGATTGTCCACCTCACCACCTAACCCGGGGGTCTCGGCGTGCTCGTAGAAACCCAGTCCAGAGATAGTATTGAGGTCGCCGTCGATGGCCACAAAGCCGTAGAGCGTTGACCACAGGCCGTATCCTTTGATCGGCAGGATCACGCGTTTGACTGCATCACCCTCTTTCACCAAGTACACTGTGGCGTACTTTTCACGGCGTTTGATCAGAGCCGGGTCATCGCTGAGCGCGTCGCTCATCGCCGGGTCTTTGGCCGCTTTGCGTTGATCGTAAGTGTCGGCATCAACCGCATCCGTGTACTCGCCGGTTGTCAGATCGACAACTTGCGCTTCAATGCCAGCAAAAAGCTCATCTACAGATTTGCCTTCCTGCATTAAACCACCGATCTGCACAATGTTTTTGCGCTTGTCAGCGGCTTTGTTGGCCTCTTGAATCGGGCGCAAGCCCACCGCGGCGACCGATACAATCACCGAGCACAGCAGACACAGGGCAGTGGCGACGAAAATCGTCTTAGCCTTGGCGTCGTTGGCCATGTTGAGGTACTTGTCGAACATCAGGATGCTCCTCCGTCACTGGCCAAACGCGCTTCACGACGTTTGATATTTTTCTGCACGATCACGTAGTCGATCAGCGGTGCAAAAATATTGGAGAATAAGATAGCCAGCATGATGCCCTCTGGGAAAGCTGGGTTGGCTACGCGAATCAGCACCGTCATCAAGCCGACCAAGAACCCGAAGACAAAGCGACCGGTGTTGGTGTGCGAAGCGGTGACAGGGTCTGTCGCCATAAACACCATACCGAAAGCAAAACCACCGGTGACCAAGTGCCACCAGAACGGCATAGCAAACATGGGGTTGGTGTCGGAGCCGATCAGGTTGAACAACAGTGAAGTGACCACCATACCGGCCAACACGCCGGACATAATGCGCCATGAGGCAATGCGGGTGTACAGCAGCACACCGGCGCCGATCAGGATGGCGATGGTAGATGTCTCGCCCAGTGAACCGGGAATAAATCCGATGAAGTGATCCCACCAGCTGAATCCGAGACCGGCGATGGCGTCAACGCCACCCGCCGCAGCTGCACCCAGCGCGGTTGCACCGGTGTAGCCATCAACGGCTGTCCAGACGGCGTCGCCAGACATAGCTGCCGGGTAAGCAAAGTACAAGAAGGCTCGACCTGTCAGTGCAGGATTGAGGAAGTTTTTGCCTGTACCGCCAAAGACTTCTTTACCGATCACGACACCAAAAATGGTGCCCAGAGCCACCATCCATAGCGGAATGCTAGGGGGTAGAGTCAGCGACAACAGGATAGATGTAACAAAGAAGCCTTCGTTGACTTCATGGCCACGTATCAAAGAGAAGATAACTTCGCAGATACCACCGACGATGAAAACCGTCATGTATATCGGGAAGAAATACCAAGCTCCGTGCCAAAAATTGGCGAAGAAACTGCCCGGGTCGTAGCCGAACCAACCGCTGAATAAGCCGCGAATGCCCTCGACCTCAGTCAAGCCCATGCCCGCCATGGCGGTATTGGCCTGGTAGCCGGTGTTGTAACAGGCAAAAAAGATAGCGGGAAAAGTAGCCAGCCAGACATAACCCATCACCCGCTTGAGGTCGATGGCGTCGCGCACGTGTGGAGCAGCGCGGGTTTTATCCGGTGGGCTATAGAGCAGCGTGTCGGCCGCCTCAAAGAGTGGGTAGAATTTTTCTAGACGTCCACCACGCTCGAAGAGCGGCTCGATGCTGTCCAGATAATTGCGTAACCAAGACATCACCTATCCCTCCCGCTCAATTTGCTCAAGGCTGGCACGCAGTGCCTCGCCGTATTCGTATTTGCTGTGACACACAAAGGTGCACAGTGCCAAATCTTCTTCGTCCATATCCAAACAACCGAGCTTTTGCGCCTCGTCGGTGTCGCGCACCAACAGCGAACGCAGCAGCTGCGTAATCAGCACATCGGTGGGCACAACGCGCTCGTAGCTACCGATCGGCACCATGGCACGACGACTGCCGTTTTGCGTGGTGGTCATGGGGAAGGTGCTGGGCTTCGCACCCAGAAAGACATTGAGCGAGGAGAACTGCTTCAGCAGCGGGTTGACCCAGTGAAACATTTGCCGTGACTGGCCATCAGCCAGTGCACAAAGCTGCTGGCTGTAGCGTCCCAACCAAGCGCTGGAACCCTGCGCGTTAAAGCCATCGAGCACCGAGCCCGAGACCACTCGAACAGCACCGCTGTCTAATTCATTTGCCACCAGTGCTTCAGTGCTAGCGCCCAAGCGGGTGCGCAGCAAGCGCGGCTGTTTGACCATTGGGCCCGCCAGCGCTACAACGCGATCAGTCCAGAGCTTGCCGGTCTCAAACAACTTAGCGACCGCGACAACATCTTGATAGCCGATCACCCAGACTTGTTTTGTCTGGCTGACAGGTTCGAGCAGGCTGACGTGCGTACCGGCCAAACCCGCGGGGTGTGGCCCTTCAAAACGGTGGTACTCGACGCCGCTGATTGCAGGTTGAGGCACTTTGGAGTCAGCGCCGACACAGACATAACACTTCGGGGCCAACTTGGCCAACAGCTGCAGGCCTGCCTCAAATGCTTCTGCCTGGTCTGCCAGTACGACAGCGGGATCAGCCGCTAGTGGGCGCGTGTCGATAGCGGTGACAAAAAGCGCTGCCGCTTCACCATCTACCGCCGGCACTTTACTGTAGGGGCGCGTACGCAACGCAGTCCACTGACCGGATTGGATCAGTTTCTCGCGCACTTGCTCGGCGCTGAGGCCGGCCATGTCGCTCGCCGCCACCGCACCGAAGTCTTCGGCGCTGTCCGAGCCGTCGAGCTCAATTTCCACCGCCTGCAGCGCACGACGCGCCCCGCGATGGATGGCAGTCACCGTACCGGCACCCGGTGAAGTGAAGTTGACCCCGGGGTTGCGCTTGTCGGTAAACAGCAATTGGCCAGCGACAACTTTGTCGCCTTGCTGTACCGCCATAGTCGGCTTGAGCCCGTGGTAGTCGCGCCCGAGTAACGCCACTGATGGAACTGCCGCACCGGACTCGATGGCCTGGTTTGGGGCTCCTTCAATGGGCACATCGAGCCCCTTGGTCAGAGAGAAGGTTTTTCCTTGCACGCGATTTCCTTGCAAAGCTATAGAAAGAAATTTGGAGGCGGATGAATAACTCGAACGCCCACGTTCAACCCGAGAAGCCTGAAACAGACCAAAAGGGATAGATTAATGGCGGAATTATACCTCAGAAATCGCGTTATGTGGGCCGCGAATGGCAGTCAGATCACTCTATGACCTGCCGGTCTTGCACTATTTTTCCGAGTCGGAAACAAAGTATGTCTCCAACAGTAAATTTACACCCCTGACCCACCCCCCAAAGGAGATAGGTCCGGAATTGATCCTGATGTAGCTACATGGTATTGGTTGGCTGTGAACCACCCAAGTCTTTCAGCAAGCCCTCGATACGCTTGCGCGTCTTGCCGTCGTCTTTCTCATCGAAGTGCACGCCAATACCGGCCACCTTGTTACCCTGCGCACCGGCAGGTGTCATCCAGACCACCTCACCCGAGACAGGCAAACGCTCGCGCTCCTCAAGCAACTTGAGCAACATAAACACGCGGTCGCCGAGCTTGTGCTGGCGATTGGTCGGCACAAACAGACCGCCATTGTTCAGAAAAGGCATAAAAGCTGCGGACAACGCACCTTTATCTTTGATCGACATCGCCAGGACGCCTTTTGCTTTGCTGCTCATAAACTTGTGTGCTCTAGCTGATTAATGACAGAGGCGATGCGCCTCAACACTACCTGCCCCGAGCCACCAACATCATCAAGCGCTCTAGGGCGGCCTGTTGATTGAGACCCGTCGGGTCTAGCTTGTGCTCGGCGATAATGCGATCGCGCAGCGCAAAAACGGTTTGCGCCGCTCGCCTGCCGCCCAGACACGCAATTTCTGCGCCACGAGCCAGAGATTCGCTCTGCTGCAATGCTTCCGATTCCAATCTAGCGAGCATAGCGGCAGCGAGTTCACGACTATGAAAGCCTTCAAGAGATTTTGCCGCTGCGGCCAGGCCCAGCTTGCCCGAAACTACTTTTGGCAGCAGTTCGTCTAGATGCTGGGACAGCTCCCCGCCACCAGATTGCTCGAGTGCTAACAACGGCCCTCCACCCACGCGCGCCAGCACCGCCTCAACATCAGCTACGCCATGCCGCTGCAGCCACTGCACTGCCAGCTGCTCGTCAGGTACCGGACAGCGCACCTGCTGACAGCGACTGCGGATCGTCGCCATCAACCGACCGGGCCATGGCGTCAATAGCATCAACAGAACGGCTGCCGGTGGCTCTTCGAGAGTTTTGAGCAGAGCATTAGACGCCCCCTCGGTAAAACCCTCCACCCCTTCCAGCACAGCGATGCGATAACCTCCGTACTGCGAGGTTAGCGCTAGCTCTTGACTGAGCGAGCGCACTGCTTCGATTTTGAAGTTGCCGGTTTTTTCGTCGGGAGCCAAATGGCGGAAATCAGGGTGCGAGCCACTCTCAAATTGTACGCAAGAATCACAGACACCACAGGCCAGCTCGTCGCTGCGCTGGCAAAGCAAAGTCTTGGAAAATGTCAGAGCCAAAGACTGCTTGCCCACACCCTCGGGGCCCACAAACAACATAGCGTGCGGCAGTCGATCCGCGCTAGCGGCCGCATTGAGTTGCACCAAAGCATCTTGCAGCCAAGGCAGAGGCCAGTATCCCGCCATCAACTCAGGGCGCCCTTGGCCTGCAGAAGCATCGCGAGCGCTCGCCCCAACTCCACTTGCACCTGTGGCAACGGCTGAGAGGCGTCAACCACGCAAAAGCGCGACCGATGCTGCTCCGCTCTGGCTAAGTAACCCGCACGCACCCGTTGGAAAAAAGACAGACCGGCCTGCTCAATGCGGTCAGGAGCACCCGTGGCACTGGCACGGCGCAAACCCAGCTCTGGGTCTATGTCCAACAACAAAGTGAGGTCGGGCTGCAACTCCCGTTGCACCAATCTCTCCAGCACCGCGACGGCCTCGACTCCCAATTCACGCCCCGCGCCTTGATAGGCGTAGCTCGCCTCGGTAAAGCGGTCGCTGAGCACCCACTGCCCGCGCGCTAGCGCAGGCTTGATCACTTGCTCCAGGTGCTGTGCTCTGGCCGCAAAAATCATCAACAATTCGGCCATGGCGTCTATTTGCACATCGTGACGATTGAGGATGATATCGCGCAGCGCCTCACCCAGTGGCGTTCCACCAGGCTCGCGTGTGACCAGCGGCTCAATGCCTGCCTGTTGCAGGCGCTCGGTGATAAAGCCCAGATTAGTGGTCTTGCCTGTGCCCTCCAGGCCTTCGAGAGTGATAAATACGCCGCGCATCAGCGTTTGAGCTGATACTTGCGCACCGCCGCCTCATGTTGCTGTAAGTTGTCTGAAAACTGATGGCTGCCGTCGCCCTTGGCGACAAAATAAAAACTGCTGCCAGCCTCCGGGTGCAGCGCCGCGTCAATCGCCTCACGACCCGCCAGAGCAATGGGTGTCGGCGGCAGGCCGTAACGGGTGTAGGTGTTGTAGGGGGTGTCGGTGCGCAAGTCTTTGCGGCGTATATCACCGTCAAAATCTGGACCTATGCCATAGATGACCGTCGGGTCTGTCTGCAGCTTCATGCCCTTGATCAAACGTCGACTGAACACGCCAGAAATAGTCCCGCGCTCACTACCGACACCCGTCTCTTTTTCGACGATCGAAGCCAGTATCACCGCTTCATAGGGAGTTTTGAGTGGGCTCTTTTGATCGCGCTGCGGCCAAGCTTTATCCAGGTAATCAGCCATCGCCGCCTGCGCCCGGCGCAAGATGGCAGTGGCCTTGTCACCGGCAGTGTACTGATAGGTATCGGGCATAAACAAACCCTCGGGCAGTGTGTATTCATCCTGCAGCTTAAGAGCGGCGAGCAATTGCGTATCATCCAGCGCGGAGAGATCATCTTGCAGCTTGTCTGCACCGGCTAGAGCTTCGCGCACCTGACGCATATTCCAGCCTTCTACCAAAGTCACGCGGTACTGCACCGACTTGCCCTGCACCAACAGCCGCAACAAATCATAACCACTCATCTGCTCATTGAGCGCAAACTCACCGGCTTTGATTTTGTGCGCCTGCTGCTTCAGGCGGGCGTAGCCGTAGAGGTATTCAGCGCGCTCTATGACACCGTCGCGTTGAAGTTTTTCAGCCAGAGTTTTGAGGTTGCTGCCCGCTGGCACATGCAGGGTTGCTTCGCCGTTCAGTGTCAGTGGCAGTTGCAGGCTGCGATCGCCGTCGTAGACCAGCCACCCGGCGGCTGCAACAAACACCAGCAATAGGATTGATATGAAACGCATGACTTCCTCTGCCAGCTCGTTCGCTTCAGCCTCAGCGACTCAGAGCCTCTAGGCCTTGCGGAACACCAGCGTGCCGTTGGTACCACCAAATCCAAAAGAGTTGCTCAGCACCACATCGATGGGCATCTCACGCGCTGTGTGCGGGACGTAATCTAGGTCGCAGGCTGGATCCGGGTCGTCGAGGTTGATAGTGGGAGGCGCCACTTGGTCGCGGATAGCCAGCACACTGAACACCGCCTCAATACCACCAGCGGCACCCAACAGATGACCGGTCATGGACTTGGTGGAACTCATGGCAACGCTCTTCGCTGCATCGCCCAGCAAACCCTTGACCGCCATAGTCTCGGCGACATCACCGGCGGGAGTCGACGTGCCGTGGGCGTTGATGTAGCTGATCTGTTCGGGGTTGATCCTGCCGTCATTGAGCGCACTGAGCATGCAGCGCTGCGCGCCCTCACCACCTTCAGAAGGCAGCGTCATATGGTAGGCGTCGCCGCTCATGCCGTAACCCGCCAACTCACAGTAAATTTTGGCGCCGCGCGCTTTGGCGTGCTCGTATTCTTCAAGCACCAGTACACCGGCGCCATCACCGATCACAAAGCCATCTCGACCGGCGTCCCAGGGGCGGCTCGCGCCCTCGGGGTTATCATTGCGGGTGGATAGCGCTCTGGCTGCTCCAAAACCACCCACACCCAGCTCAGTGGTGGCCATCTCGGCACCGCCTGCCACCATCACATCGGCGTCGCCATAGGCGATGGTGCGCGCTGCGTCGCCAATATTGTGCGTGCCCGTGGTACAGGCGGTGACGATAGCGAAGTTGGGGCCTTTAAAGCCGCAGCGAATAGAGAGATTGCCCGAGATCATATTGATGATCGCAGACGGAATAAAAAAGGGTGAAATCTTGCGTGGACCGCGGTCGTTGACGATCAAAGTGTTCTTTTCAATAGAACCCAATCCGCCAATTCCGGCGCCAATGGCGACACCGATACGGGTGGCGTTTTCTTCGGTGACTTCAATGCCGGAATCTTCAACCGCCTGCAGGCCCGCCACCATGCCGTACTGCACAAAGGGGTCCATCTTGCGGGCATCTTTGGCCGGCATATATTGATCGAGATCGAGGTCTTTGACGGAGCAACTAAACTGAGTACTGTAGCCGGTTGCGTCGAAGTGGCTGATGGGAGCCGCCCCTGATTTGCCCTTGAGGATGTTTGCCCACCCCGCTTCAACGGTGTTACCCACGGGTGAAACTAAACCCAACCCAGTCACTACAACTCTGCGCTTGCTCAACGTTGTGCCTCGCGATTATTCAGCTCCGCTAGAGAGGCGAAGCCCGTCGGGGCGGTCGCCCCAGCTGATGAAAAAGACTCGGTGCCACGTGCACCGAGCCTGGCCAGTTTGGCAACGGATGCTTCACACAACTCGTCACCACACTGCACTGACGTCAGATCAACTGTCTTGATGCTCGTTGATATACGTGACAGCCTGCTGAACCGTGGTGATTTTCTCGGCTTCTTCGTCGGGAATCTCACACTCGAATTCTTCTTCAAGGGCCATGACCAACTCGACGGTGTCGAGTGAGTCGGCGCCCAGGTCGTCTACAAAAGATGCGCCGATGACGACTTCTTCTTCTTTGACGCCAAGCTGCTCGACGACGATCTTTCTAACGCGCTCTTCGACGCTACTCATGTCTATGTGACCTCCAGTAATTGAGTCTTTTCAATCGGCCAATGCCGATCGAGCCGTATTGTAGGTAATTTGTGTGAACTGCGCCAATTTTTAAACACTTCTTTTGCTGTATGGGCGGCTTGACAAAGCGCTCCAGCTGATCCGTAAGTGCGAAAATTGACTCAGGCCATATACATCCCGCCATTCACGTGCAGGGTATGCCCTGTCACATAAGCTGCGTCCTTAGAGGCCAAAAACAAGGCTGCATGGGCGATTTCCTCTGGCTCTCCCAAGCGACCAAGAGCGATAGAGCTCATCAGGCCATCTTTGACTTCATCACTGAGCACGTCGGTCATGTCAGAGCGAATGAAGCCCGGCGCGATGCAGTTAACCGTAATGTTGCGTGCGCCAAATTCGCGCGCCATCGACTTACTAAAACCCTCGAGACCCGCTTTGGCAGCGGCGTAATTGGCCTGCCCCGGGTTACCGGTGGCTCCCACCACCGATGAAATATTGATAATTCGTCCGCGACGCGCCTTGACCATGCCTTTGATGCAGGCCTTGGTCACGCGAAACACCGAGCTCAAATTGGTGTCGATAATGCTATCCCACTCGTCGTCCTTCATGCGCAGCATGAGGTTGTCACGGGTGATGCCAGCGTTGTTGACCAGCACCGTAATCGGCCCGTACTCGGCAGCGATGGCCTTAGTCACTTCGAGCACACCCTCGCCATCGGTGACGTTCAAGCACATGCCCTTGCCCTTGGCACCGGCCGCCTGCAGTGCTTCGGTGATTTTGGCGGCACCGGCATCAGAGGTGGCCGTGCCGACAACGGTGGCTCCCGCATTCGCCATAGCCATGGCGATGGCTCGACCGATACCACGGCTGGCCCCTGTGACCAATACAACGTCTTCTTGCAGTGATAAAGCGCTCACACGGCCTCCTGCTGATGAGTGATTTCAAGTGCTTTGTCGAGTGATGCCTGATCTTCTACGCAGACCAAATTGAGCGAGCGATCGACACGCTTGGCAAGGCCTGTGAGCACCTTGCCGGGACCAAATTCAACCTGAGTATCAACCCCATTGCGCAGCAGGTACTGCACACTGGCAGTCCAGCGCACCGGGTTGGCCACATGCGCCTTGAGCGAAACCATCTGCGACTCCAGACCATCGAGCACACCGGCCTCAGCATTCTGCACGACTTGAATATTACCCATCTGCTTGGGCGTGTTTTCTATTTCGACCGCCAGTGGCGAAACAACCGATGCCATGAGACTGGAGTGATTAGGCACACTGACCGGCAACATCATCGCTTTGCGCGCACCCGCCGCCTTAGCTGCCACACAAGCCTTTTCCAAGGCATCCAAGTGGCCCGAAATGACCACCTGCCCCGGTGCATTGAAGTTGACCGCTTCGACCACTCGCTCGTGACCTTGGGCGCGACATAGCTCCACCAGCGCATCGTCGTCCATGCCCAGCACGGCCGCCATTCCGCCCTCACCTTCTGGTACCGCTTGGCTCATCCAGCGCGCCCGTTTGTCGACAAGTTTTACGGCGTCGGCGTAGTTAAACACACCCGCTGCTACATGCGCGCTGTACTCGCCCAAGCTGTGACCCGCCGCGTAGGCGGGCAACTCACCACCCGCCGACCGCCAGACACGCCAGCAGGCGACGCCCGCGGCAAACATTAAAGGCTGGGTGAACTGGGTTTGTTTTTGCTGCTCGGCTGGCCCGTCTTGGCTCAATGCCCACAGGTCGTAACCCAATACGTCGCTGGCTTCAGTGAAGGTATCTTTGACCTCTGACCAGTGATTGGCAAGGTCTGCCAACATACCCACAGACTGGGAACCTTGGCCGGGGAAAACTGCTGCGAATGTCATCGCGTATCCTCTGAGATAAATGGGAAAAGCAGGCGGTGCACAGCGGCTTAGGCCTGTGCAAGCACGTCCTGCATGCTGTAGAGACCGGGCTCACGACCCGACACCCACTGTGCGGCGCGCACGGCGCCGGCGGCAAAGTTCATGCGGCTGGTAGCGCGGTGGCTGATTTCCACCCGCTCGCCCGTGCCGATAAACATCACTGTGTGCTCACCCACGATGTCACCACCGCGAATGGTTTCAAATCCGATGGTTTTGCTGTCGCGCTCGCCGGTGTGGCCCTCGCGGCCATATATCGCGCACTCGTTCAGATCGCGACCCAGCGCGTCAGCCACTGACTCGCCCATGGCGAGCGCAGTACCCGAAGGCGCATCAACCTTGTGGCGATGATGCGCCTCAACAATCTCGACGTCATAGTCGTCGCCCAGCGCGGCTGCCGCATCGTGCAGCAGTTTTAAGCAGACGTTGACACCGACGCTGAAGTTAGCCGCCATCACAATCGGGATTTTTTTTGCAGCTGCTTCAATTTGCGCTTTTTCTGCTGCATCAAAGCCGGTGGTAGATTTCTCCACAGACTTCTGGGGGAGGACAGTATTAGCCAGGCGTGACGTGTCGAGAGTGCTATAGCGCATCTTCCCACCGCCAGCATCC
>JBMYWE010000008.1:0-6619 GCA_049607125.1 Granulosicoccaceae bacterium
TCAAAAGATGACTTATTCGACGTCTGCGACCAGAAACTCTGGAGCCCTGTGCGCTCCAAATAGGCCTGTGCTTCGTAGATTCGCTCCAACATAGGTAGATCCCGACCAGAGAGGGCAATAGGAGTCGCGTGCCTGCTGGCGCAGTCGCTTCTCAACACGGATAATGACGCTCATTCTAACGATTGACGAGCCACCATGTTCAGTATTAATCCGCTAGACCCGACCCGGGTTGAGGCCATACAACAGAAGATCGACGGCAAGACAAAACCACCCGGCTCGCTGGGCTCTCTCGAACCTTTAGCTAAGCAGTTGGTACAAATTGTCGGCGACCCCATTGAGCTGCACGCACCGTCCCTGTTGCTGTTCGCGGGTGACCACGGTGTTGCAGAACAAGGGGTAAGTATCGCCCCGAGCGAAGTCACACAACTGATGGTGCAGAACTTTCTAGCAGGTGGCGCCGCTATCAATTGTTTTTCCAATCAACTTGGCTGGGAGCTGAGCGTTATTGATGCCGGTATAAAAACGCCGCTCGCCGGAGCAACAGAACACCCCAACTTCCGAGAGCAGAGGGTGGGGCCTGGAACAGCCAACCTCGCGCAATCAGCCGCCATGTCCAAAGATCAAGCCGTGCAATCACTACAGCTCGGGGCAACCGTGGCGCGTGAGACACTTGCAGCCGGAGCCAATGTAATTGCCTGCGGTGAAATGGGGATAGCCAACAGCACCTCTGCCGCAGCCATTGCGACACTGCTGCTGGGCTGCAGCGCTCGTGAAATGGCGGGGCGTGGCACGGGTATTGACGATGCACAGCTGGAAAAGAAAATCACGGCAATCGAGTCTGGCTGCAAACGCGCCGGTTCGCAAGAACCACTGACCATACTAAGTGAAGTGGGCGGCTTTGAGATTGGCCAGATGGCAGGCGCCATGCTTGCAACTGCTGAAGCGAGCGCAGTGATCGTCGTCGACGGTTTTATCGCCACATCAGCTGCGCTTTTGGCAGCCCGAATAGCCCCTAACTGCCGTGATTATATGGTGTTCGCGCACCGCTCACACGAGCAGGGTCACCGCCTGATGCTTGAAGCCTTAGAGGCAGAAGCCCTTTTAGATTTACAACTACGACTCGGCGAGGGCACCGGAGCAGCCCTCGCCCTACCCTTGCTGCAATCGGCTGCTGCTTTTTACAACAACATGGCCAGCCTGGACGCCGCCCAAATAGATTTGCCATGACCGCCCTAAAACGCGAGTTAAACTTGCTGATGTTGGCGCTCGGTTTTCTTACGAGGTTGCCCATACCACTGGAGCTCAATTACAGCGAACAGACGCTAAACGCCAGTTCGCGCTATTTTACCCTTGTTGGCGCCTTCGTTGGCTTGTGCATGGCGGCTGTCTATGTGGCCGCTTCCACTATCTGGCCAGAGAGCGTAGCGGTGCTGCTGGTGCTACTGACCAACCTACTGCTAACAGGTTGCTTTCATCAAGATGGACTGGCCGATATGGCCGATGGATTTGGCGGCGCCTTTGAGCGCCAGCGCAAACTCGAAATAATGAAAGACAGCCGGCTTGGCACCTATGGGAGTTGCGCCTTGATCGCCACCCTGGCATTGCAATACGGACTTATGCTGGAGCTTGATTCGCTAGTCATTGCATTGATAGTAGCGCAAGCCCTATCGCGTGCACTCGCCGCCAGTATTATCTATAACACCCCTTATGCGGCCGACCCAGACGCCAGCAAGGCCAAGCCCCTGTCGCAGTCGGTCACAAATGTTGACATGCTGATATTGCTAGTCAGCGCCGCCGTCATGCTACTGTTTTTGACACCGCTCGTTAGTGCAAGTCTTATAGCTGTTCTGATAGTTTTTCGACTGGCCTTTGTCCATTTTTTAAAAGCACAAATTGGTGGATTTACAGGAGACTGCTTGGGTGCATCGCAACAACTGAGCGAAAGCTGTATCTACTTGACACTCTTGGCTTGGCAAGGGGCTGCGCTTTGATTCATCTGGTGCTCGGAGGTGCGCGCTCGGGTAAGTCCTCTTTAGCTGAGCAAATGGCATGTGATTCAGGTCGCGCTGTTCGCGTGGTAGCCACGGCCACCGCCGAAGACGCGGAGATGCTGGCCCGGATCGAAAGACACAAACAACAACGACCTGGGCACTGGGTGGTACAGGAAGAACCTCTTCATCTCAGCGAACTCATACGCGATCACCAGGACGCCGACGAGATTCTATTAATTGACTGCCTGACACTCTGGCTGAGCAATCAGCTATTCCACCCATGCAAACCGAATTTGAATGAACGCCGCACAGAGCTGTGCGAAGCACTAGCCGAGAGTCGAAGCGAGATCATTCTCGTGAGCAACGAAGTGGGTATGGGCATAGTCCCCTTAGGAGCGGTGAATCGAGAATTCGCAGACCAAGCAGGTTGGCTGAATCAGGCCGTGGCCCGCGTGGCCGATCAAGTGAGCTTTGTTGTTGCAGGCTTGCCATTGCGCCTTAAAGGTGAAAAATCGTAATGAACATACATTTGTTTCGTCACGGACAAATTGAGGGGCCCGCCGCACTGTATGGTAAGAGCGATGTGCCGCTGAGCGAGCAGGGTTTTGCATCCTTGAGTAGAGCCGTGATTGATGTGCCCGCAGCGGATTTGATCATCAGTTCACCGCTTCAACGCTGCCTTGCTTTTGCTCTATCGACAGCCACTCAGAACAAATGTCCTCTCGTGACAGACGCAAATTTACGCGAGATGGATTTTGGAGACTGGGATGGCGAGCCGTACCGTGAAGACGACCCAAGTTGGGAGCAAAAGCGAAGATTTTGGCGTAGCCCCGCAAACAACACGCCGCCCAACGGCGAGGCGCTACAGGATATGTACTCTCGCGTAACCGAGGCTTGGGCCACACTTATCACTAGACCCGAGCACACCGTTTGGGTGTTCACCCATGGCGGTGTTATCCGCCTGATACTCGCCGAGTTATTGGGGTTAGATTGGCGCAATCCGGCACTCTACGCAACACTGCAAATTGCTTACGCAAGCCGAACAGACATAACTATAGGGCGGCACAAGGGAACGCTGACAGCACAGTTAAACACCGTTGCTGCGCCGGCACCAAACTTCTAATTCGCCCTCGACCGACAAGCAGACAACCCTGTCCGACCCGTGTTTTTTCCGAATTACAAGCACATTAAATGGAGAAACCACACACGCGTAATGAACGACAGCGCAGACTATTGAGTTAGAGAGATTTACAAAAGACAAACTAGCGAGCCGAGTGCCCGCTAGTTATTCGAGTGACAACGCCAATCACTAAGAAAAGCTGCTCATTGATATTGCGCGGTTTTCACTCGCCATCGACGATTGATTCGCGATCGTCTTCTGAATGGCTTTGTAACACTCCTCGACCCCATCCATCGAGTACCTCAACGAATCACAGTGCAAATAGATATTGCGATCCCCTTCACGAAGCTGGCCAGGCAAGACCTCGATGATCTCGCTTGCAGCCAAGGCAGCGGCGGCGTGCACGCTATTGAGTGCCACTACACCCTGACCAGACTTGGCCAAAGCCAATAGCGTTTCATCATCATCACAAAGGACGTCTTCACCCGTGTGAATCGAGGGGGTTGCGCCTGTAGGCGTTGAGAAATTCCAAGTTCGATTGCCGTGCGATGCAATACAAGTACGAGCTTGCAGATCAATCGGTGCTGTGATGCTTCCCGATCTCGCGAGAAAAGAGGGAGAGGCACACAGTACGGTGTGGTTTTTCATCAAACACACTTGATACTCACTAGCCACAGGATAGAGGCCTACGCTCAAGCTCAACGCCGCTTGCCCCGTCAGCATATCGCAAGTATCTGTGGCAATCAGTTCAAGCGCACCGCTCTGGGCAGCGCTGAGCTTTTGCATCGCCGGAACCAAGAGCTTTTGTAACAACCAACTCGGTGCCGCAATAGCTATAGCCGCTGTAGAACTCTCAGCCGTTGTTGTCGCGACTGACTGTTCAGCTTGTCGAAGCAATCGAATGGCCGCGACCGCATGAGTGTGGAACAAACTGCCCTCTGCAGTGATGGCCATTCGGCGCGTGCTGCGCTTGATCAAGATGACACCAAGCTTTGCTTCTAATTTAGAGAGTCGGCGGCTAACTGTAGCCGGATCGAGGTCCATAGACTTGGCAGCGCCCGTCACACTGCCCTCTTCAACAATAGTTACAAATGCAGTTAAATCTTCAACACTATACATCAGAGTTTAAGCTTCATAGCTGTTGACCCTCATCGAGCGACGCGCCCTTGGGTCTGAGTTTATCTGCCCTTCGTGAACGTCATTAAGCCGACGGGCAGCGCTAGTTTCAAACGATGAGCGTTGGGGGCGCATCGTCATTTAGTTAGCCCATCCATTGGGCAGCATCAAAAAATGCATGTAATATTGCGCTTAAAGCATATAGCTAGTCTTTCAATACGTTCTGCCAGCATTAGATGCTTAAGTATTGAAAGAAGTTCACGAATCAATTCGTGGCACCTAGCTTATTTGCGCTTAAAGATAATATATGAGCATACATTCAGTTACGCCACTTGTCTTTATAAACCATCGACTTCGTTTTTGGAGAGAATTATTTCCAACAAGACAGTTTTTACCTCACCGCACATTCTAAAAGCAACGTTATGCCCCTAATTGCGTATTGAGCAATCATAATATCAGCCGCCTACAAAGCACCTAGAGCAAACAATGAGCAAACCTCAATCTAACTGCCCATCCGTCCTTCAAAGCTCTACACTGTCTTACAACAGTTCAATGACATAAGCACCTCTCTAAATGGCTAAACTCTTCGCCGCAGAAAATCAACGCTCTTATGCAGACGAAGCCAAAGGGATCGCTTGGTTTCTGGCCGCTATTTGTATTGTTTTTGTGGCGGACAGAGTATTGCCGCTAGAGCAATTAGGGCTAGTACCCAGAAGCCTTCGTGGCCTGAGCGGCGTCATTTCGATGCCCTTCCTTCATGCGGACTTTGCACACTTACTCAGCAACCTCATCCCGCTAACCGTGTTACTCATCTTGCTAACTGGGTCTCAAGCGCACAGTGCCCGCGTTGTCGTTTTGACAACGCTGGCCTCTGGCGTTCTTCTCTGGGCCTTTGGGCGCACCGCTCTTCACATAGGGGCAAGCGGCCTAGTTTTTGGCCTATGTGCGTTCTTAATCGCGGCTGGCGCACTCGAACGCCGAGCGACTTCAATCGCCGTCGCTACGCTGGTCATTTTACTTTACGGCAGCACCATGCTCAGTGGCATTCTACCGACTCAACAAGGAGTCTCCTGGGATGGCCACGCACTGGGTGTGGTCGGTGGACTGGGCGTAGCTGCCACGATGTTTCTCGACAAAAACAACTCAGCGAAGCGTTGAATTAGCCCGGACTTTTCATCATTGCCGAAACCTCGCGCAGGGATTTAATTCTCCAGTGAATCTTTAGAACAAGCAAGGCAGTGGCTCTACAGCCTACTGAGACTGCGCGTCCCGGAATACATTCACTGGGAAATCAAATAACTAGCGAGAATTCGCGTGAATGTTGAAATATCCTGGCAAGCCCGATAGGCCCCATTCCGGCACGACAGATGCAATGCCCTTCTTTCTACTTGTACCGCCGTCAAGGGAAAGGCCCCTGAATGAAATACCCCCTAGTCATTTTGGCATGCCTCGCACTATTGCAAGGCTGCGGAGGAGGAGGCTCCGAGAGCAGCGCTCAGCCTATACCCGACTCAATTGCTGACGACGACAATGACGGCTTATCGAATGAAGACGAGCAAAGCCTCTATGCTTCTGACCCCAACGATCCGCACGATCCCGTTCGCTATGGCCACCTAGATCACGACGCCGACGGACTCGCCAATGCCGCTGACCCCGACTACGACCCTAGCGCCGACAGCGACAACGACGGACTGAGCAACGATTGGGAATACAGCCAATCCTTAGACCCCGCAAACGCAGAGATACTCCTAACTCAAGAGCGTTTTTTTTCGGTGGTGACAACGGAATACTCTTGGATAAAGTTAAGCCTCAAAGCTCCCAACGGCGAACCAATTGCTAACAAAGCCTTTCACTTAAGTACCAACGACCCCGCGCTGTTGCAGGGAATCTACCCCGCTAAAGGCTGGGTAAGCGATAACGACGGGGTAATAGAGGCCCCGATCATTGCTCTGGGAACCGGGCGCAGCAACCTGTACTTAGTTTCACCCGAAAACCCTGGCTCACCCATCGAAATAGCGGATATAGATAGCACGCTAGAGGCCTACACCGATAACCCCGCAGATGACTTGCGCAGCTTTTCAAGCGTCAAAGAAAACTCGACTCCTGGCAGTGGAAACGCACGCTCCATGCTGCAATCCAACGCCGCTTGGACACCTGAGACAAAAACCGGCAGCGAATGGATCGAGCTCCCCGTACAAGCCGGAACACGTGTAAGTGCCCTAAAAGTGCAAGGCCATGCCGTATCGCCGCACTGGGTGCGCAAACTAAAAATAAGTTATGAGATCGCCCCTGGTTACCGAGAATTCGCCAACGATGGCATGGAGTTCAATGCCAGCGTAGACCGCAATTCTCTGGTACGCATTCCATTCAATGCTCCCGCCGGTATTTCGCG
>JBMYWE010000008.1:6629-19523 GCA_049607125.1 Granulosicoccaceae bacterium
ACGCATTCACCCTAGCAGTTGGTTTATCACCCCAGCCATGCGCGTTGCACTGGAAGTCAGCAGCGACCCCCAAACACCAGCCATCACCCAAGACAGCGACAACGACGGCTTCAATGATTTACTTGAATCTCGCATTGGCAGTGACCGCCTTGATGCGAACAGCCCGCGTCTGCACAATCCCAGCGCCTTTGAGCGTCGATTCTCAAGTATCGAGAGCGGCGCCACTATTGGCTCAGATGGAGCCGATAGTCAACTCATGGCCAGCGCCTGGCGCCCCGATACCGAAGACAACTCTCCCTGGATAACAATGGAGCTTCCCGAGGGCCAAAGGCTCGTCGGCGTCGCTCTACAGGGGGACAATGTACAAAACCGCTGGGTAAGTGCACTTAGGTACAGCGACAATTCTGTGCCAGGCCTTTCGCAGCCATTGCTAGACAACGAAGCGCAAGCATCCAACAGCGACGCCAACACGCAAGTCAACCATTGGATACTTCAAGCAAAACAAGTGCGCACTCTCAAGGTAGAACCACTTACTTGGGAGAACGGCGTGGGTATGCGGCTTGGCTTGTGGGTCGTCGACACCGTGGCCACGAACCACAGCAATCCACTTTATAGTGACAGCGATGGGGACGGCCTGAACGCTCTGCAAGAGCAAGCTTTGGGCAGCAACAGCAACAACAGCGACAGCGACGGGGATGGTTTGAGCGATGGCGTTGAAGTTGCACTGGGCGCAAACCCCAACCTTATGGATTCAGACCAAGACGGCCTGAGCGATCGCATCGAACAATTGGTCGGCAGCGACCTCAGCGATGGTGGTTCACCTGGTCTGGGTGGAGACGACGATTTTGACAATGACGGTCTAAGCAGCGCTTTCGAGCTGGTGGTGCTGCAGACAGACCCCGATGCCGCTGACAGTGATGGCGACGGGCTCAGCGACTATGACGAAATCAATCTGAGCAACACTGACCCCAGTGACGAGGACAGCGACGACGACACGTTAAGCGACTTTGAGGAGTCGGGTATTGGCAGCAACGCTAACTTGATCAGTAGCCCTGTCAGCCAACCTTTACACGATTGGGATGATGACGGCCTGAACGCGGCGCGTGAATACCTGATAGGAACGGATCCACTACGTAGAGATACAGACGCCGACGGGCTGATCGATGGACAAGAGTTCAGTATCAACAGTAACCCTTTAGATGTTGATAGCCCTGTATTAAACGGACACTCAGATTCAGACAATGATGGTTTAAGCGCGGCAACTGAATATCTGTTGGGTGCTGCAGCAGATGATGCCAATGACCCTTTGAACAACGGCAATGCGGATCTTGACGGCGATGGAGTGGCCAACGCGGCGGACCCCGACTATCTTCAGAGCGGCGACTTTGATGGGGACGGAATTGGCAATCAGATCGAATATGACACAGGCAACGACCCCACCGATAGCAACTCCCCTACGCTTGGCGGTGCCTTTGATCGTGATGGAGACGGCATTGCCAACGGCGGTGACGCGGATTTTATACTGCTACCGGGGGACGACAGCGACAGCGACGGCCTGAGCGACATGCAAGAATACGCACTGGGCCACAGTGCCATCAACTCCCACGTGCCACTAACCGCCGGCGGCGAGGACATAGACACCGACACCGTTGTTAACAACCTCGACGCGGACTACCAACCGGAAGGCGATGACGACAGCGATGGCTGGAACAACGAATTTGAATACCGCGCAGGCACAAACCCACGGATGGCAAATACTGCAACCGACTTCAATGAGCAAATACTGAGCTCTTCATCCGGAAACAACTCTCCTATTAAACACTATCCCCTCGCCACTCCCGGCACGGGCACGCCCTTTTATGTTCATAACCCTCACCTGTTGCCACGGCTAACGATAGAGGACACCACCGCGATAGAAGCATCTCGCGATACTCATTCGGGGTTTGATACACAAGACATTAGCTTTAGTCACGATGGCGGCTCTGCGCATGTCATCAACAACACACCGCGTCGCCTAAGCAACATCGCCCTTCGCAACATCAGCACTGGCGCAATCACGCTGGTGGAAGGGACCGTT
This sequence comes from Granulosicoccaceae bacterium, assembly GCA_049607125.1. GTDB lineage: Bacteria > Pseudomonadota > Gammaproteobacteria > CALCKW01 > CALCKW01 > CALCKW01. Next base: position 8,707 of record JBMYWE010000008.1, read on the forward strand.
CTGCCGTTTAGCCGAGCGCTTTTATCGGCAGCAGTGACAAACTCCGAGGTTGTAATACCGAACCCTTTGGGTCAGTTGCATACGCAAGAGTTTCAAGCTTACAACAGTTTGGACGGCAGCCAGCGCGTACAAGACGCCTCTCTAGACGACTACCAACGTGTGTCTCTGGGCCACAAGCTGGCACTCAACCACCCCGCGCTATGGCAACACTACGCAAATTACAGCGCCAGCGGTTGCAGCACGGACATCTGCCAAAGCAGCAGCATTGCCAGCGAGACAATGGCACGATTGTTCTATCAAGAAAAACCGATTGCCCTCGCTTTTCTAAACGCAGGCACTGAGCACAATCGCGCGAGTTGGCAAAACAAGCTGGCCATCAAAGCGGCCGATCTCGTGAGCTATAGCAATTATCAATCGGCACGCGCCCTGAGCTTGGGACTTGAAAGCACGAACGCGTGGGTTGAAGAACTCGGCGACGCCCTGGACGAGCTAGCGCTCTACTCGCTGGTCGATGCCGCGAACACTGGAACAGCTTGGACCGAGAGTGGAATACTCTACTCACACTCAGTGGACAGCGACAATCAAATCTTGCGACTCAAGCTATACCACGATATGACACCTGTCTCGCTGTACCTCTTCAGCGAGGCCTCATCTACCGATGCGGTCTCGGTAAGTTTCGAGGCCGCAACTGGAGAGTTTGTGTTGGAGCTAAGTGCGAGTCAGTGGCAAAAAAACCGACTAGCATTGGCTTTTGAAGACATCAACGGCGACGCAATGGGGGCAATTCTAATCCAATGGGGTAGCACTGTGGATTCTTGGACGGATGAGGCCTTGAGCTGCACACTAGCGAGCGATGACCCTTGCACGGACTGAGCTAGCTGGCTGATCCAGGTCGATCAACAATCTAACGCTATGATCAAACACCGCTGACTTCGGTATAACACCAGCCTGAAACAAGCCGGGCTGGAACACACCTTGTAAATCTCTCTGCCAAACTTACGGCGGTAAAGCTCAGGGCGGCTCCCCGATATAATCAAGAAGCCCCCCCCTTTTTTCCTAGTGCCTGAAGTGGCGCACGCCAGTAAACACCATGGCGATGCCGTGCTCATCTGCTGCGGCGATAGTCTCGTCGTCGCGCATGGAACCGCCCGGCTGAATAACCGCCTTGATGCCCGCCGCAGCCGCTGCGTCGATACCGTCGCGGAAGGGGAAAAAGGCATCCGATGCCATCACCGACCCCTGCACAGCCAAGTCTTCGTCGGCGGCTTTGATACCAGCGATACGAGCTGAGTAAACGCGGCTCATTTGACCGGCGCCCACGCCGATGGTGGTTGCACCCTTGGCATAGACTATCGCGTTGGACTTGACAAACTTGGCCACTCGCCAAGCAAAAAGCAAGTCTTTGCGCTCAGCTTCCGTCGGTGCGCGCGCGGTGACAACGCGCAGATCATCAATACCGACGACCTCTTGATCATCGTCTTGCACCAACAAGCCGCCTTCGACGCAAGCGGTGCGAAAGCGAGGACTCGCCTTGGCCCACTCTCCACAGGTGAGTACCCGTACATTTCCCTTAGCAGCAGTAATTTCCAGAGCGTCTTCATCAATGCTTGGGGCTATAATCACCTCGACAAATTGGCGCTCAATAATTGTTGTGGCCAATTCCACATCCAGGGGACGATTAAAAGCGATGATTCCGCCAAAGGCGGAAGTCGGATCGGTGCGGTAGGCACCTTCGTAGGCCTCTGCAATGGAACCAGCCTCGGACACTCCGCAAGGATTAGCATGTTTAACAATGACACAAGCTGGCTCGTCAAACTGTTTTACACAAGAGAGTGCTGCATCTGTGTCGGCGATGTTGTTGTAGGAGAGCGCTTTGCCTTGCAGCTGAGTGGCGTTGGCTATGTTGGCACCTTCATCCCGCGGGTCTCGGTAGAAGGCGGCCCGCTGGTGCGGGTTTTCACCGTAGCGCAAGTCCTGCACTTTCTGAAACTGCTGACTCAGCACAGCGGGGAAAACCTCCACTTGATCAGACTCGAGTCGTGCGCTGAGGTAGTTGGCAATCATGCCGTCGTAGTCGGCTGTGTGCGCATAGGCTTTAGCCGCCAGTGCGAAGCGCTGCTCGAGGACCGTGCCACCATCGGCAAGCGCTTGTAGCACACCAGAGTAATCTTCAGGGTCAGTGACAATCACTACGTCGGCGTGGTTTTTAGCTGCTGCACGAACCATGGCCGGGCCGCCGATATCGATGTTCTCGATGGCGTCTTCGAGACGACAATTGGGCTTGGCCACCGTAGAGGCAAAAGGGTATAGATTGACCACCACCAGATCGATCGGCGCGATCTGGTGCTCGGCCATGACATCGGCATCCACTCCACGACGACCCAATATGCCGCCATGGATAGTGGGGTGCAGAGTCTTGACTCGACCGGCCATAATCTCGGGGAAGCCCGTGTGCTCGCCCACCTCAACCACTGGGACACCAGCGTCAGCGAGCATTTTGGCCGTGCCTCCGGTGGAAAGGATTTCCACGCCTTGAGCATGCAGGCCAGCGCCTAATTCGACGATCCCGTTTTTGTCGGACACACTGAGCAGCGCACGCGCCACAGTGCGCTGGGTTGTTGCTTCGGCCATTGAAGGCGCTCCCTAGAACTGAAACCGACTATTATAACGCCCTTAGCGCGTGCAAAGCATGGTGCATCAGTCCGGCGAGCTCAGCAGCGTAAAAAAACCGCCTTAAAGTGGAACTGCACGCATGAAATTTGAGCAAGCCACACGCAATGTTTCAGAAAGTTTGTGGGTTATCAAGGTGCGCCTAGCACTTGCACATGTGCTCGCAATTTTCAGCGAAGAGTTTTAACCGAGCTCGTATTCACGCACTTTTTTGCGCAGTGTGCCGCGGCTAATACCGAGCATACAGGCGGCCTGGCTCTGGTTTCCCTGCACCCGACGCAGCGCGTAGTTGATCACCGCACGTTCGGCCTGATCCATCACCAAACGATGGATATCAGTGGCCTGCTGGCCCTCTAGCAGTGCTTCGTAGTTTTCCAGTTCGGATTCGATGCAAGCGCTGACCGCACTGACTTCTAGCTGTTGACCGCTCATGCAACTTCCACCCTCTGTTGTCCATCGGACCACGGCGCCGTTTCATCTTCAGAAAAAAAGCGAGTCACCGCGTCCAGCTGTTCACACGCGCTTTCCATGCGATTGACCACAGCTCGGAAGGCAGCTGCGTTTCGGTGCGCGCCGCTATACCATCCAATGTGTTTTCGAGCGATTCGCACCCCGCGCCCCTCGCCGTAAAAGGCGTAGATCTGACGCACATGCGCTTTGACCACAGCCGCTCGCTCGTTGCGACTGGGTGCCGTTGGTAGCTCACCGACACTCAAGAAATGCTCGATGCGCTGGAATATCCAAGGATCACCCTGCGCCGCTCGGCCGATCATAATGGCATCAGCCCCGGTGTGGCGCAACACACTTGCGGCCCGCTCTGGTGAATCGATGTCTCCATTGGCGACCAGCGGTATGGCAATCGCATCGCGAACACGAGCTATGGTATCGAACTCTGCCGCACCAGCAAATCGCTCACTGCGCGTGCGACCGTGAATGGCGAGGGCCTGCACCCCTGCGGCCTCGGCGATACGTGCCACAGATACAGCATTGCGATGCTCGGGCGAGGTGCCAGTGCGGATTTTTAAGGTCACTGGTGCGTCAACGGCTGCCACAACGGCGTCGAGAATGCGGCCAACCAAAGCCTCGTCGGCCAGTAAGGCAGAGCCCGCGGCGCGCTTGCACACCTTCTTCGCAGGGCACCCCATGTTGATGTCAACAATGTCGGCACCGCGCTCGACATTGACTCGCGCAGCCTCAGCCATCTGCTCAGGGGAAGAGCCGACTATCTGTACTATTCGAGGACCTGGCTCTCCGTCCATGTTGAGCCGATGAACAGTTTTGTCACTGGCATACAAACTGGTGTCTGCGGACACCATCTCACCCGTGACGGCGGACGCACCCAAAGCCCGACAAACGGCTCGAAAGGGCCGGTCAGTGACGCCTGCCATAGGGGCGAGCACAGCTCGACCCGTGAATGTATGAGGCCCTACACGCATATATAGTTCAAGTGAAAACCGGCTGGCGATATTAGTCTTTTTTGCTGCGGCACGCAAAGCCCATATAGGAAAACCAGACAGCAATTTAATCGCTCTAGCCAAAAAAGCGGCCGAGCTCAGCCCAAGCATTTCATCACGGCCGCGATGGCCGTGTATAAAAATGATTCGTCCGCTAATTTTCTGAAAACGCGCCGGTGCGGGGCGCGCTGCCTAGTTTACTAGCCGAGTGAAGAAAACTCTGCTGACGGATCAAGAGCATAGCGAGGGCGAGAGCCTGTGACATCAAATTTAGGCAATGGCCTGCAGCCACTAATTCTCTTTTCTGTAAAGGTTTAGTCAGTGTATCGCTGCATCACCAAACTGGCGTTGGTACCACCAAAGCCGAAGCTGTTAGACATAACACGCTGCAATCCGGCATTGTCGCGACGCTCGCGCACGATATCGATACCTTCGGCCTTTTCGTCCAGCTCGACTACATTGGCCGAGGCACAGAGGAAGTCATCTCGTAATTGCAACAAGCTATAGATAGCCTCTTGCACGCCCGCTGCTCCGAGTGAGTGTCCAGACAAAGATTTAGTCGAACTCACCGCGGGCGTATTTTCACCAAAGGACTCGCGCACAGCACCCAGCTCGGCCACGTCACCAACAGGCGTACTTGTGCCATGAGCGTTGATGTAATCTATAGATCCGTCGACAGTACTCATGGCCTGCTGCATACAGCGCGCCGCACCTTCACCCGAAGGCGCCACCATATCGTGGCCATCTGAAGTGGCCCCGTAACCAACCAACTCAGCGTAGATCTTGGCTCCACGCGCCTTGGCGTGCTCTAACTCTTCGATCACCAGCATACCGCCACCGCCAGCGATGACAAAACCATCGCGGTTGGCATCGTAGGCTCGAGAGGCCTGATCTGGAGTTTCGTTGTATTTGGTCGACAGAGCACCCATCGCATCGAAGAGGCAACTCATGGTCCAGTGCTCTTCCTCACCGCCACCGGCGAAAACCATGTCTTGCTTGCCGAGCTGGATTTGCTCCATGGCGTTGCCAATGCAGTGCGCACTGGTAGAACAAGCGCTGGAAATAGAGTAGTTCACACCCTTGATTTTAAACGGCGTAGCTAAACACGCCGAGACGGTGCTGCCCATCGTCTGGGTGACTCGGTAAGGCCCAACCCGGCGCAACCCCTTGTTGCGCAGAATATCAGCGGCTTCTACTTGATTGGCCGACGAGGCACCACCAGAGCCGGCAATAATGCCGACACGAGGATTGGAGACCTGCTCTTCACTCAGACCTGCATCTTCGATCGCCTGTTTCATGCTGATATAAGCAAAAGCTGCCGCCTGTCCCATAAAACGCAGCTGTTTGCGATCGATGTGCTCGGAGAAGCTGATCTCAGGCCGACCAGCGACATGACTGCGCATTCCCTGCTCTTCATAGTCGGGGCAATACTTAATGCCCGAACGACCAAGCTTTAGCGACTCAGCTACTGTTTCAACGTCATTGCCCAGGCAAGAGACAATGCCCATCCCAGTCACTACTACACGTTTCATATTTACCCCTTAATTTAAGAGACGTTTTGGCTCGTTTGAAAAAGACCAACACGCAAATCTTTGGCGACGTAGATCTTTTCGCCGTCTACTCGCATGGTTCCGTCAGCAATACCCATGACCAACTTGCGCTCAATGACACGCTTGACCTGCAAGGTGTAAGTCACAAGCTTGGCATCGGGCAGAACCTGACCAGAAAATTTAATTTCGCCTGCCCCAAGCGCTCGACCGCGACCGGGATTACCGCGCCAACCCAGATAAAACCCGACCAACTGCCACATGGCATCCAAGCCGAGGCAACCGGGCATCACGGGGTCATGGCGAAAATGGCAGTCAAAAAACCACAGGGAGGGATCTATGTCCAACTCGGCAACGATCAAACCTTTACCGAAATCCCCGCCGTCGCTGTTAATCGTGGTAATGCGGTCCATCATCAGCATACTGCCCACTGGCAACTGCGCGTTGCCGGGGCCAAAAAGCTGGCCGTTACCGCAAGCAATCAGTTCTTCTTTGCTGTACTGGGACTGCTGTTGCACCGTGATGTGCTCTCTCGATGAAGGGCATGCAAACTGGATCGAGGCCTATCTCTTCTAGAAATTGCCCGCGCTCAGCGCCCGCCAATGATGGCGTCTCTTTAGAAACCGTGAATAGCAGATGACAGGATCGTCTCTGTCAGACTTGCAACAAGAGCGCTGTGGCACTGCCGATAAAAAAGAGAGTTGAATTAGTGCCATTTCCGCAAAGCGAGCGACGCTAAACCTAGAAGGATAAAGGGTTTGGCAGGTCAAATCCACCAATCCTCAAACCCAAAAAAATGGGCGCGCAAAGCGCACCCATTTTATCAGTGGCTTGAGCTAAGCAGCCCAAGCGTGGCAAAGCCAATGTTTATTTGCCAAAAAGCTTACCGATCATTCCCATAATGCCGCCGGCTCCGCCACCCTGCAGGCCTTCCATTAACTGGCCAATGTCAAGCAATTCACCGTTGGGACTGGCTTTGTCAACCATTTGCGGTATGGCATCGGCGAGACCGCCGAGCAAATCGTTTTGATCCACACCCAGCTGTGACGCCATACCCGCGAGTTTGTCGCTATCGAGAGCCTCTGACAACACGCTGGGGTCAAGCGCTTCGTTTTCGCCAGAACCCAACCAGGACTTCACGGCATCAGCAGCACCACCACCCTGTAAATTGGAGAGTAAACCACCTAAATCTGGAGCGCTGCCACCGCCAAGCAAACCACCCAACATTTCAGAAACCTGACTGCCGTCTGCGCCATTTGCGCCCAACTTAGACATCAGTAGATCGGTACCAATTTTCATCAAATCCATCGTTATATCTCCCAAAAGGTAATCGAGCAGCCCACCGAGCTACCGTTGCAACACGGAAGGGCCAACGCGGTGCACACCTAACTCAACAATTCAGAGAGACCGTGTGCATCAAACGCCTTGATTATCCCACGAATCGGCTTCGATTCAGATTGCAAACTCGTGAAGAAGGCAAGAATTTCAGTATTTTATCCAAACCGACACGTTATCCTACCGTCTGGAACCCTAGGCCTGACAAGACAGGCACGCCTTTCCGGCGTGCTTATATATTCCATGATATTCGAGAGCCGAAGCAGCGTGCGGAAATCGCAAAATTGACACCCCCATCACTGCCCATAGCGTGGCGCCCCATCTTCCAAAAAAGCCAACTCGGCTTCACTTGACTGGCGACCCAAGACCTCATTGCGAAAGGGGAAACGACCGAATTTAGCGATAGTGTCGCGGTGCTCGATAGCGTATTGAAGATTGCCCTTCGCTGCTTCACGCAAACCCTCGTCGACATCATCTACAAGCCGAGTGAATTGCTGCACCCCTAGGTCTTGTAACTCGAGCTTTTCCGAGTGCATCAGCGGCATATACAAAAACACACGCTCGCCATAGCCCATGTCACGGTCGTATCCACGCTGCAAAGCAAGTTGAGCCGCGTGCTCGGCTTCAGACTCAAAGGCAAATGCTTTTGCCTGACGACGAAAGATATTGAGCGGAAACTGATCATGCAAAATGACATAGGCCAGACAACCTTGCGGTGATTCGAGCCAGTCAATCCGTGAGCTTTCTAACAGATGGGCGAACCGAGACTCTATTTCCCGATCAAGCGCCTCTCCGCCACCAAACCAACGCTTACTATCAGATGCCGTGGGCGCAGCTGCGCCTGTTTCACCGAACCAAAAATCCAGCACAGACTGAACGTCTTGATCGACCATACCAATCCTCCCAAATGGATCACTGCACCAACACGGTGCAGCTCTAAAAGTAGCGATTGTTCAAGAAAATAACAGATAAAGCCACGAACGTGCAGATGTTGTGTTAAATTCCACAACATCTACTAAATAGTTACCCACCGACTACAAAGCAGAGAGAGTACCCGAATAGTTCGGCGACCCTGCAAGGGAAAAACCGGCTGTAAAAGGCCAGTGACTCCCCGTGGTGTAAGGCTAGCTTGGCAACGCTGGCCCTTTCGACGATGCGATCAACGCTGTCGCATCATTTGACAATACAGACAACTCACATGGTTGGACAATGGACATTCGAAAAGTAAAAAAACTGATTGAACTGCTGGAAGAGTCGGCAATCACCGAAATTGAGATCAAGGAAGGTGAAGAGTCAGTTCGGATCACACGGGGCGGTGGAACGGCTGCGCCCGTTGTCATGGCAGCGGCACCCTCGGCCGCGCCTCAAGCAATGCCAGCCGCAGCTCCTGCAATGGGCGCCGCCTCTGCCGAGAGCACAGCCTCTCTGCCAGATGGCGAAGTAATCAAGTCGCCCATGGTGGGCACTTTCTACCGTGCCGCCTCTCCTGAGTCACAACCGTTTGTCGAAGTGGGCAGCAAAGTACGTGTGGGCGAAACACTCTGCATTATCGAAGCGATGAAAATTCTTAACACCATCGAAGCTGAGGCCACCGGTACCGTCAAGGCAATCTTGGTGGACGATGGCGAGCCCGTCGAATTCGACCAGCCGATGTTTGTGATCGAAGCTTAAATAGCAAGGACGTCCCCATGATCAAGAAAGTCCTGATCGCCAACCGAGGCGAAATCGCACTTCGGGTGATGCGCTGCTGCCGCGACCTCGGCATCAGTACCGTTGCCGTCTATTCCACGGCCGACCGCGACCTTAAACACGTGCGCCTCGCCGACGAGGCAGTTTGTATCGGTCCACCACCCGCACAGGAAAGCTACCTCAATGTGCCGGCCATCATTGCCGCAGCCGAAATAACTGACGCCGACGCTATTCACCCCGGTTACGGCTTTTTATCCGAAAATGCCGACTTTGCCGAGCGCGTCGAATCGAGCGGTTTTGTTTTTATTGGCCCGACTGCCCAACTGATTCGCACCATGGGCGACAAAGTCGCTGCAATTAAAGCCATGCGCGATGTAGGCGTACCCTGCGTACCGGGCTCAGATGGCCCCTTGGGCGGCAATGAAGCCACCAATCTCAAAATCGGCGAACAGATTGGCTACCCGGTAATCGTCAAGGCGTCTGGAGGCGGTGGTGGTCGTGGCATGCGCGTGGTCGAACGAGCCGAGGATTTGATCGAATCGATCAAACTCACAAAAGCCGAGGCCAAGGCAGCTTTCAATAACGACGTGGTGTACATGGAGAAATTCCTAGGCACTCCGCGTCACATTGAAATACAAGTCCTGTCCGACACACACGGCAATGCTATTCACTTGGGTGAACGAGACTGCTCTATGCAACGCCGCCATCAAAAGGTCGTTGAAGAAGCGCCTGCTCCCGGCATCACCGAAGAGCAACGCAATAGAATCGGCCAACTTTGCGTCGATGCTTGCCACCGCCTAAATTATCGCGGCGCCGGAACCTTTGAGTTTCTGTACCAAGATGGCGAATTCTACTTTATCGAAATGAACACGCGTGTTCAGGTGGAGCACCCCGTGACCGAAATGGTGACAGGGGTAGATATTATTCGTCAGCAGATCTTGGTCGCTGCTGGCGAAAAACTGGGCTATACGCAGGATCAGATCCAGCTGCGTGGTCACGCCTTTGAATGCCGCATCAACGCCGAAGACCCAAACAACTTTTTACCTAGCCCCGGTACCATTACTCAGTACCATGCACCGGGCGGTTTGGGCGTGCGCGTCGATACACACATTTACAACGGCTATCGCGTCCCGCCCAATTACGATTCGATGATCGGTAAACTGATTGTCATGGGCAACGACCGCGACCGCGCCATCGCACGTATGCGTGGTGCTTTGAGCGAAATCGTTATCGATGGCATCAAAACCAATATTCCGCTTCAGCGCGATATTTTCGACGACGAAGGCTTCACCGCTGGCGGGGCAAATATCCATTATTTGGAGAAAATGCTCGGCTTGTAGGCTGAGCTAGTCAACGGCTAGCCACAACCGCCTTAGCAACTTTATCTAGGCCTAAACACCTCTGTGTTTAGGCCTTTTTCCTCAGCAAGAGTAGACCTTATGGCCTGGTGGCAATTTAGACTCGCAACCGACGCGAAGCAACTCGATGATCTAGAAGCCGCGCTGTTTGTCTGCGGCGCTCTTTCAATTTCTCTCATCGACGCCGAGGATCAACCCATCCTAGAACCCGCCCCTGGGGAAATGCCCATCTGGGATCGCATCATTATGGTTGGCCTGTTTTCAGGAGAAGAGTCTGAAACCGGGTTGGCCAAAGCCTTGAGCATCGCACTCGAGAGGCCCGTTGAACCCTCCCAGCTAGAGCGCCTAGAAGATCAAGCCTGGGAGCGAGCTTGGATGGCAGACTTCAAACCGATGCATTTTGGCGGCGATCTGTGGGTTGTGCCGAGCTACGCCGAACCACCCCAGCCGAAGGCCATCAACATGCGACTCGACCCGGGCTTGGCATTTGGAAGTGGCACTCACAATACCACTGCACTTTGCTTGCGCTGGCTAGCTCAGGCCGAAGTACAGGGCAAAAGCGTGGTCGACTTTGGCTGCGGCTCCGGCGTGCTGGCAGTGGCCGCTCTTTTACTTGGAGCCGAGCGCGCGCTGGGTACCGATATCGACCCACAGGCCATCATTGCCTCCACCGACAACGCACAAGCCAACGGCGTGGCTGCGCGCTCAAATTGACCAGTCTCTTCCAAGATCGTCGGTGCAATCGCCAAACCGAACGCTACGGT
>JBMYWE010000009.1:0-18686 GCA_049607125.1 Granulosicoccaceae bacterium
CCACCAGCAAGCAGAATAACAGGGATAGATAAAAGAAATGAAAACCTTGCCGCTGCCTGCCTTGTAAGCCCTAAGACTAAAGCAACAGTTATTGTAATCCCAGATCGGGATGTACCCGGAATCAAGGCCAATGCCTGCGCGCAGCCAATGGCGATGTAGTGTCCCCAGCCCATGTGCTCAATATTGCGCACTAACTTGGCGGTGCGATCGGCAAACAAGAGCAACAGGCCAAACACCACGGTGGTGGTTGCAATGACCAACGGCGAGCGCAGATTTGCTTCGATAAAATCTTTGGCGGCCAATCCCACCAACCCTGCCGGGATAGTGCCTATGCCCACGCCCCAAGCCAAGCGCGCTTGGTCTGTCATGCCCTTGCCGGTCAAAGAACCAAAAAAATCGGGGATCATCGCACCGATATCACGTCGAAAGTAGGCGACCACCGCGATCAAGGTACCCAGATGCACCGCCACGTCAAAAACAATGCCTTGATCAGGCCAGCCCAATAGCGCGGGCACCAATATCAGATGTGCAGAACTGGATACCGGTAAAAATTCGGTCAGGCCCTGTACCAAGGCTAAGATGATCACTTGTAGCGTGTCTATCACGTCGATTTAGTCTCTATTGTATTAATTTGTACGGAGCGCTTCGCCCCCTACCCTAGGCCAGCACAACCCTGACTGCACGGGAAAACCCGCATTTGAGAACAATGGCCAAGCTACTTCAGGAGCGGTGCGGAGCGAGTTCATCGACAATGATGAAACCCTGCTAGCTAGGCCGCCGACCGCGCTCTACAACGACGCCAACGCCTTTTGCAGCGGCAACCGCATGAGGCTTACTGATCTTTACTCTCGCCCAAGGCACCTTAAAACGCTGCATCAGCAGCTGTGCACAGGCTTGGGCCAGTGTCTCCACCAATTGGTATCGGCCATCGACCGCCAAAGCGGAGACTTCTTCGGCTACCGTTGCGTAAGAGACCGTATGATTGATGTCTTCGCTGCTAGCAGCCGCAGCGATGTCCACACCAAACTCAATATCAAAGACCACCGACTGTGGCCGCACCCGCTCCTCGGGGAAAATGCCCAAAATTGCCTCGACCTCTAGCCCCTCTATGAAAATGGTGTCCAACTCAATCTCCTCCAGATGTGGAATGCACGCTGCGATAGCGCGAAATGGCGCTGCGCGCGAGTTCATAATGGTAGTGGAGCTGCTCGTCGCTGTAGCGATGCTCGCTTGCCACGGGGCAAGCCTTGCGGGCGAGGCAAGTGTCGGCGCATTTGCTGACCTCTCTCAAGCGATAATCTGCACAGCGCTCTAACAGGGGCATTTGGCCCGCGCTCAGCGCGTCTCCGGGGCAAGCAGCGAGACAAGGCCTCTCGACACACCGAAGGCAATGGTCCTTCGGTTCGGCCACTGGATAGTCGGCGACTAACTCAGCCCCCAACCACCAAACTGCACGGCAGGCACTCCACAGGCCAAACTCCGGGTGCATGCCAATGCCCAGCGGCGAGGGGGCATGCCACCCTGCCTGCGCCATCAGTCGCTGCAGCGCTACTGGACAATCCTCAGACGGAAACAAACGCTCGCGCGCCACCGCAGGAAAATATTGTTGCAACAGCCGCTCGCTCAGCGAGGCACTATAATCGTCGACCGGATGCTCTCCAGCAGGACGGTTTTCTCGGAATTTCTGCCAAAAACCTTGCCCTCCGTTGCCCAGCAGGAGTATTGTGCCGTGCTCGGCAACCGGTGAACCGACCCAAATACCTTGGACCAAAGACTGCACCGGCAGCGGCGAGAGCACATTTAGGCCGACTTCCTGCAGGCACTTCGCCAAGGTCATCAAGCTTTTATTGTCGATAGATGTTGTCTGATCTTGATTCATCGTTTAAGATTAGTGGTTTCGTCAATCGACGTCGACAAATTCTTCGGAGCACAACATGTCACGTGTATGCCAAGTGACGGGCAAGCGCCCGATGGCAGGAAACAACGTTTCACACGCCAAAAACAGAACCCGTCGTCGGTTTCTGCCTAATCTTCACATTCATCGCTATTTTGTTGAGAGCGAAAACCGTTGGGTCAAGCTTCGTCTGACCACCAAGGGTATGCGCATCATCGACAAAAAAGGCATCGACACTGTGCTCGCAGATATGCGTAAGCGCGGTGAGAACGTATAAGGGGAATCGACATGCGCGATAAGATCAAATTGGTCTCCAGTGCAGGCACTGGTCACTTCTACACCACCACTAAAAACAAGCGCACCATGACCGAAAAATTGGTTATGAAGAAGTTTGATCCCGTGGTACGCAAACACGTGGACTACAAGGAAGCGAAGATCAAATAGTCTTCACCCCTCCTGATCTGCACAAAATACCCGACCCCGTGTCGGGTTTTTTGTGTGCGGTCAACGCCCGCTTGATTGTGGCCGCATGAACGCAGGGCGAGCCATAATAGGCATCACGCACGTTATCCCAATGGCGCGTGACGCGCTGGGCATGGCTCGCCAGTTGCGCGGGCCAATCCGGCTACGCCACGGCGATTGTGGGTTTGAGCGAGTAACCGCGCAGGCGAGTCGCAAATTCTTGCAGCGAATCGATCCCGCTGTTTTCAGCTTGCACACACCAGTCTTGCAGCGCCTGCACCAAGCGCTCGTGGCTGGCATTGGCCATCTGCCAGATGTCTTGCAGTTTAGCGCGATACTCGTAGACCGTTTTTAACTGATCGGATTGCTCCAAGCCTTCAAGCAAACGCTTCTGTCCCGCTTCGTCGAGAAACTTTTCTACTTTTATCATCGGCCCGCGCGCCAGCTTGATGGCCTGGCGTTGAGCGTCAGATTTGGCGTTGGCAAGCGCCATTTTGTGCGCGGGTTTGATCACCTTTGACGCATAGTACTCCATCACGTGCAAGCGACTGACTACAATGGCCTTGACGGTGTCTAAATCCACCAAGTGCTTGCTGTGGTCGATCACCGGTTGCGGGGCCACACGTCGCACTTTGACCAAGCCCATCGCCGCAAACAATCGCAGGTACATCCATCCCATGTCGAATTCCCAAGGACGGATGGAAAATTTGGCCGAAGATGGGTAGGCGTGGTGGTTGTTGTGCAACTCTTCTCCGCACACCACAAAAGCCCAGGGCACGACGTTGGTACTGGCATCATCTGATTCGTAATTGCGATATCCCCAGTGATGACCAATGCCGTTTATCACACCGGCGGCGAGTAAGGGAATACAGATCATCTGCACCGCCCAGATGCTCAAGCCCATCACCCCAAATAGTGCAATTTCGACAAATAAAAGCAGCAAGATGCCAATGCTTGGATAAGGTGTATACACATGGCGCTCAATCCAATCCTCAGGACAACCGTGGCCAAATTTTTCGATGGTTTCAGCGTTCCGAGATTCATGCCCATAGAGCTCGGCGCCGCGGAAAAAGACTTCCTTGAGACCAAAGATCACTGGGCTGTGTGGGTCTTCTACAGTCTCGCAGCGCGCGTGATGCTTGCGGTGAATCGCTACCCACTCCACCGTGCGCATACCTGTACCCAACCACAAAATGGCGCGAAACGCGTGCGCCAAACCCGGTTTCATATCAACGGCTCGATGCGCCATGGTGCGGTGCAAATAGAGGGTGACTGACATCAGAATCAAATGACAGGTCAATAGCGTAAAAAGCACCATCTCCCAAACTGACGCACCCAGTAAACCACCCCACATACCTTGTTCCTCACAATTTTTTATCAATGCCATCAACACAAAAGTGCAATCTCGGCCAGCGCCTCAGAATACACAGCTGCAGCTTAAATAACCAACGGACGATCGCGGCAATTTCGTACTGGCCAGTTCTTTGCATTGGAGGTGGCAAGAGTTGCCGGAACGGCAAAGTATCACTCAGAGACTACTGAATAGGGATCGATAGCATCGTGGCTAATCCAGACAATGCACCAGCGCAACAAGCTCCGCTGCTCAAGGTGGAGGGACTGAGCTATAAGTACAACCAACAGTTGGCGCTCGATCAGCTGAGCTTATCGCTCAATACCGGTGAAGTGCTGGGCTTGGTTGGTCTCAATGGAGCTGGAAAATCCACCACGCTGCGTCTTCTTTGTGGTCTGCTAGCGCCCAGCGCTGGCCAGGTGCGCATTGCAGGGTTTTCGCTCATTGATCAACCCGCACAAGCGCGCCGGCAGCTGGGCTACTTACCAGACCCTCCAGCACTACACGACTGCCTGAGCACGCGAGAGGCGATAGATATCAACGCGCGCTTGCACGGGCTCAGCAAGACCGAACGCAAACACGCCGTTGCACGCGTGCTGGAACAATGCCAGCTAGAGGAAGTAGCAGACAAACGCATCAAAGTACTTTCCAAAGGCTACCGCCAGCGGGCTGGTTTGGCGCAGGCGTTGGTACACGAGCCCAAGGTATTGGTGCTCGACGAGCCGGCCAGCGGCCTCGACCCAGCGCAGACACAACACCTGAATCAATTGATCACACATTTGAGCAAGGACCGAGCAATCCTATTCTCTTCGCACGCCATTGCCGATGTGCAAAGTTGCTGCACCCGCGTTGCATTGCTGCGAGACGGCCGCTTAATACAAGACCGTCGAATCGACTTCGACAGCCCCACTGATGTAACCCTGTACAAATTGCAACTACGTGAGAGGGTTGACGCCAAGTCCTTACTGGCCCTGCCCTGTGTCAGCAACGTGAAAGCACTGGAGAACAACGCCTGGGTGATCGAACTCAAGATCGACCATGCGGATGCTGTGGTGTCTGCCGTACTCGCCAACGACTGGGGCTTACGTGCATTTGGCCCACACCAGGACACCATGAGCACCGTACTCCAGCAACTACAAACCCGCCCTGATTTGGAAGTCGCCTAATGCTCGCTGTATACGCCCTTGAAATTCGCCGACTGCGGCGCGGTCCCAGTGTTTGGGTTATTGCCGCACTCTTACAAGTGGTGCTCGGCTGGTACTGCCTCAGCGCTCTTGAACAATACCTCGGCCTGCAGGCCAAATTTTCGCTTCAAGAGGGAGGCCCAGGCCTGACCACTTGGTTGCTGGCACGGTTCAGCTACCCCAGTGCCTTTGCTCTGCTGCTCGCAGTCCCTGCTCTTAGCATGCAGTCTCTAGCCACTGAGCGCCGCGAAGGCAGCCTAACGCTGCTTCTCGCCTCCCCGGTGAGTGCAACGGCTATCGCGTGGGGCAAGTTCGCCGCTCTGTCCACAGTGCTTAGCGCCTACGTAGCACTGGCACTGCTCAATCTATTGGCTGTCGCACTATTAGCACCGTTAGACCTCGCTGCCATTGGCATAGCACACCTGAGCTTGCTGGGCCTCACCCTGAGCGCAGCAGCTATTGGCCTATTGTGCTCGGCCAATACGTCCTCGCCGGTAGCCGCGGCCTTCTCCTGTAGCGCGGTACTGCTGGTGATGTGGCTGATGGGCGGCAGCCAAAGCGAGTTATTTGCCGGCCTCAGTACCCAGAATCTATCTCTGCCTTCGCACCTTGGCCGCGGACTACAAGGCGTGGCACACAGTGGAGACTTCAGCTATTTCGTGATCATAACTGCAGCCGCTCTTATGTTTGTCAGTCGGCGCTTGGCCAATATGCGATTGCACGGAGCGCTATAAAGATGCGTCTACTCTCTCGATTTAACGATTCTATTTTTTACCTGTTTGGTACTGCCATTGTCTTGCTGGCCATCACGCTCACCAGCCGACACCACGTCGCGTTCGATGTCACTCGCGAAGCACGCAATAGCCTCAGCGAACGCAGCCTTGCAGTGGTTGCACAGCTAAAAACACCAGCCACAATTAACCTCTACGCGGGCAGTGATACCACGCTTGTCAATTCCACCCGAGACTTGGTCAGCCGCTATCAACTATCGAGCGACTTGGTGCTCTTTGAGCATAAAAATATCGAACTCGACCCCTCTCTCTCTCGCGATAAAAACATTGAACGCAATGGCGAGATAATTGTGCGCCTCGGCGAACGAGAAAAGCGCATCAACGTTTTATCGGAGACCGCTATCACCGACGCGCTGAGCCACTTACTGATCGACGGCGAACGCCGTCTAGCCTTTCTAAGCGGCCACGGCGAGCGCCGCGCAACGGGCCAGGCCAACCACGATCTGGGCGAGTTTACTCAACGGCTGTCGAATATCGGTTATCGCATCGACACATTGGAAGACGCGGCCAAATTACCCGATCCCAGCGCAGAACTCACCCTCGTGGTGGCAAGCCCAGAGCACGGCTTCAGCGCCCAAGAACAACTCGCACTTGCCCAGTACCTGCATGCGGGCGGCAATATGCTGTGGCTGCAAGACGCCAGTGGTTTTGAAGCAGCCAAATCGCTCAGCCGACTGCTGCCCATCGACGTACTTCCAGGGGTGATTGTCGACAGCGCCGCACAAAAGGCCAACCTACCCAGCCCCGACTTTGCGCTGGGCCAGAGCTACCCTGCACACGCCGCCTTACAAAGCGTCAAGGGCACCAGCTTATTCCCTCGCGCGGTAGGCTTAAAACCTCAAACAAGCAATGAGTGGCAAACCCAAACGCTCCTCCAGAGCTCGGCCGAATCCTGGAATGAGACAGGCCCTATTGCCGGCAACATCCAACCCAGTGACACCGACGAACTAGCCGGTCCACTGCCATTTGCCGTGTCATTTGAACGCAAGGGCAGGACTCAAGCACAACGTGTCATAGTCTTCGGCGATGGCGATTTTCTGGCAAACAACTGGCTTGGAAACGGGGCAAACGTCGCTGTTGGAGAACAACTCATGAGCTGGCTGACCCAGGCCGAAAGCACCCCAGTGCCACCACCGGTGGCAGCCCTAGATCGCCTTGTAGAGATTCCTAAAAACGCCTTGATCGCCCTTTCGGCGGGTATGCTGGGAGTGGTGCCGCTGTTGTTGTTTGGTGTTGCCGCATGGCAGTGGCGTCGGAGCGCAGGATGAACGAACCCCGACTCCAACGTCGACGCGCCTACACCAATGTATTGTTGTTTGTCGGCGTACTAGCTCTGGCTATCGTGGCGTGGTTAGACCACCAAAACAAACTGCCAGAACGCCGCGTCAGCGGCGCTGCAACACCACCAGACGCAAGCTTGGTGGCTTTTGTAAATGCCAATAACATCAACACCGAGCTCAGGCGCCAAAACGGGCTGTGGCAGCTCACCCTTCCGGTGCAACACTCGGCGCGAGAATCGCGCGTCAATCGTCTGTTAGAGCTGCTCGACGAGCGTTTCAGCGAGGGATTTGACCTCGCCGATGTCAACGCCGTGGCAGCGCAGCTCGATGACACGGCCCGCCTCCTTCAGCTGGACAACAATCTTTACCGTTTCGGCGGCCTAGAACCGGTTTCTGGCAAGCGTTACGTGCAACTGGAGGACAAAGTTCTGCTGCTCGAAGACCGCTACCTGCCGCTGATGAACGGCGGCATCAACGCCTTTGCAGACCTGCAAATGACAACGCCTCCCTCTGCCACGATTGAACTCGCGGGAGTCGCGCTGGGTGAAGAAGAACAATTAGCTTGGCGCAACACCCAAGCCATGGGGGTTCGAACCGCCAGCGCAGCGCCGAATCAAAACAAATCGATCCACTTTGAAAAACAGGCCGCTCCTTGGCTAGCCTGGCCAGAAAAGGGCCTCTGGATACTACAGCCACCTAAAGCGGGCATCGAGTACTTGATCAACAGCGCACAGGCGGCGACACTAGGAATCAACTAGCGCCACCGACTCACCGCCCGTGCCTGAACTCCCCGAAGTAGAAACCACCTGTCGTGGCATTCGCCCCCACTTAATCGGCCAAGCGCTACTCCGCGTCGATGTACATCAACCCAAACTGCGCTGGCCGGTGCCACCAGAGATTCAACTTCTCAAGCAAGCCCCACTGGATCGAATCGAGCGCCGCGCTAAGTACCTGCTAATCGGCAATCGCGTGGGTCAGGCAATCGTGCATCTAGGCATGTCGGGGAGCTTGCGCATTGTCAATGACGGTTCCGAACGTCGCAAGCACGATCACGTCGAGCTGGAAACCCATAGCGGAACAATCCTACGCTACCACGACCCGCGTCGCTTTGGCTGTTGGTTATGGCAAGGACACAACGAAGAACCACACCGCCTGCTGGAAAAGCTCGGCCCAGAACCGTTCGACTTGGTGTTCAGCCCTGAGCGACTATTTCGGTTGTCTAGACACAAACAGCAATCCAACAAACAGTTCATCATGGACAATGCAGTGGTAGTAGGTGTGGGAAATATCTACGCCAGTGAAGCGCTGTTTATGGCAGGGCTGCGACCGGGTGTGGCGGCAGGCCGATTGAGCAAAACGGCCTGCGAGCGACTGCACCGCAGTATTGTCGAGGTACTTTCGAAATCCATCGAACAAGGTGGCACCACCTTGCGAGACTTCGTCAACACAGAGGGAGAGCCCGGATACTTCGCCCAGTCCTTGGCTGTCTATGGCCGTGACGGAGAAGCCTGCTACCGGTGTGGCAGCAGCATTCGCAAGGTTGTTCTGGGTCAGCGGTCGAGCTTTTACTGCCCGAGCTGCCAGAAATAGTTCAGCATCACTCACCGGGTGCGCAAGCCGATCCGGGCAATAGCTTCTTCATCAGATAGGCCAGATAAGCCACAGGCGCGTCAGGCCGACGAGCGCCCATCACTCATCCGCTTTTTTGAGGTCCGCCATCTCATCGTCGGTGAGACCGTGTGGATTGTCACTCACTGCGGGACTTGTTGGCGCTTTGGGTTGCGTCACATCAATTTGCTCTATCACGGGCGCCATCACCACACCGCCAGTGCGCGCGCTAACCGCCGATGGTGAGCCCTCGGGGTTGCGCTGTACGAGGCCGAGCTTCATCCGCACGCCCAACGAGACGTGCGTGCCGTCATCAAACAACAACTCACCTCGGACACTGAACTGCTCGTTGATGGCAACCAACACCCCACCGTGCAGTGCGGTACCGGAATCATCAAGGCCAATCCCCACTTGCAGTCCGGCATAAGTCTCCTCCAATGTGAAGGCACTCTCGCCGATGGGTTTGTCCCACATACGGCGCGCTTGGGCTCCAAGCAACAGTCCGGAGTCCGAGGCGGAAGCGCCATCGGCTTCTGCCTTGATATTTACAAAGGCAGCCGAGAGATCAAGATCGGTCTGCGACACGCTTTGCAGCGCGAAGAAATACCGCGCCCCTAAGCCAAATTGTGACCCTGTAACATCTACACCCAACACATCACCAGATACACGATTCAAATACCCTGTCAGTGCGACGTTGGGCCTTAGCACCTGAGACGCTCTCAGCTCGAAACCGTTGAAACTATCAGGGTGAAACAACAAGCTGCCTTCGGCGTACTTGTAGTTGGCGTGGGTTTCATGCGTGTCTTGTAAAAACCCACCGAGATCCAGGGCAAGCGCGTTGACACTCAGGGCGAGTGAGCTTGCGAATATAAAAAGCTGGCGTTTCATGCATTTTCCTCATTGCGAACAGCACCGTGCACTGACGCCACTGCTCAAGCATCAATCTAGAGGGAAAAACATAGTTCAAGCTGGAGGGTTTGTCGGTGAAACACTCAAATCGAAGCAAACACTAACAAAAGTGTAGGCGCCCTAGGCGCTGGTGAGCGCCTGGTAGCGAGCGAGCAAGGTCTCTTTGGATTCGATGCGGTCAGGATCGATAATAATGCACTCGACAGGACACACTACGGTGCACTGGGACTCATCAAAATGACCAACACACTCCGTGCATAGGTCAGGTTTGATCTCGTAGATTTCCTCGCCCATGTATATCGCGCCGTTTGGGCACTCGGGCTCGCAGACATCACAATTGATGCATTCGTCGGTAATCAGCAGCGCCATGGAAATAGAAGCTCGCGTTAGTTTCGGCTATTGTACACGCGCTGCAGTGCTGCGTTGACAACCGGGTGCACAAAGTCACTCACATTGCCATCTAGGCTCGCGATCTCGCGCACCATACTGGATGAGAGAAATTGGTAATCTTGGCTGGCCGCGACGAAAATTGTCTCTATTGCGGGCTCCATGCGGCGATTGAGATTGGCGAGCTGTACTTCGTATTCAAAATCGCCAATGGCTCGCAAACCGCGCACCAGCACCGCGTCACCTTGCGTAACAGCAAAACGGTTGAGCAAACCCTGGAAAGGAACGACGGTTACGTTGTCGTATTCGGCAAGCACTTCACTGGCCAAAGACACCCTTTCTTCAAGATCAAACATGGTGTTTTTGCCCGTGCTACCCGCCACGGCCACAAGCACGCGGGAAAAGATGCCGGCAGCGCGACACACCACATCTTCATGACCTCGGGTCATCGGGTCAAAGGTGCCCGGATAGATTGCTATCTTTGCCATCAGTAGACCTTAATTGGTGCAGCGCAGCATCATGCCCCAAATTAGGGCTGCTAACAAGTATCACGTGAAATTACTTGGAACAGCCTAACGACTGTTCCACCGGATATCTTCTCTTTTTTTAACTGCCAACGTTCTGGCCATTGGGGCGGCTGGTGGCTCGAGTCATCTTCTAAATACACCCACGCGGCCTTTGACAAGTTCCTATCAACCAGAGGAATCACCTTATTTAACAACTGCTTGGCAAAAGGTGGGTCGAGAAAAACCACGTCATACGAGCTACCATCAGCTCGCAGGAAATCCTGCCAATCTCCCTGAAACACCTTGGCCTGCGCTTCAAGTAGGCGAATATTATCTTGCAATTGCAAAGCTGCTTCGCGATCTAACTCTACCGCTTGTAAGCTCTGCGCACCACGCGACAACGCCTCCAGACCCAGCGCACCCGATCCCGCGAAAAGATCTAGGCACTTCGACTCGGGCAAGACACCTTGCAACCAGTTGAACAGCGTTTCCCGCTGTCGATCCCCCGTCGGTCTCAGACCCTCACGCTGTAAAACAGGCAGCCGTCTGCCGCGCCACCGCCCGCCCACGATGCGCACGCTGCCCATGGGGTTCCGATTGTTTTTTGGCCTCGCCATCGACTCCAACTCTGCATTTAATTTGAGCAAACGCAAGTGTGCCTCAGATGCTGCAAGAGTGCTAAAATACAGCAGCCTTGGCCGAAGTGCAGTAACCGTTTATCACAATGCTACACACTCGGCCGACCATCGCTTGTCCACATCCGGTATACCATGAAACTGTTCAGCTTCCTTCGCGGTCGAGATAAGCCAGAAGAATCGGCCAACCCGCCCGCTCAAGATCTCGGCAAAAAAATAGAAAAAACGGGCTCTCGCTTTCGCAAGGGCCTTCTCGCCCGGCTGCTTGGCAAGCCTGTGGTAGACGACGAGCTTCTAGAGGAACTGGAAAGCGAGCTACTGATGGCCGACGTCGGGGTCGCCACCACCACCGCCATCATGACGGAGCTTCAAAAGCGCTTGAGCAAAGGCGAAGTCTCGCCCGAACAACTGCGCGAGCAACTTCAAGCGGTGCTATTGGAGCAACTCCATGACGCCGAAAGTCCATTGGAAATCCCTCGTAGTGACTCTCCCTTTGTCATCTTGGTGGTCGGGGTTAATGGCTCTGGGAAAACCACCACCATCGGCAAGCTGGCCAAGCAACTTCAAAACGGCGGCCTGTCCGTGATGCTAGCTGCCGGCGACACCTTCCGCGCCGCTGCAGTGGAGCAACTGCAGACCTGGGGCGAGCGGAACAATGTACCCGTGGTCGCTCAAGGCACTGGAGCCGATTCCGCCTCCGTTATTTTTGATGCGCTGGAGTCTGCCAAAGCGCGTGGGGTTGATGTACTAATTGCCGACACCGCTGGCAGACTACAAACTCAAGCAAACCTGATGGACGAGCTAGCCAAGGTGCTGCGGGTGATGGCTAAGCTCGACAGCGCAGCTCCTCACGAAGTGCTACTAGTTCTCGATGGCAGTACAGGGCAAAATGCACTCAGCCAAGCAAGGCTTTTTAGCGAGACGGCGCGCGTCAGCGGACTTGCATTAACCAAACTCGACGGTACAGCCAAGGGCGGTGTGATTTTCGCCATTGCCCGTGAGTTGCGGATTCCTCTGCGCTTTATCGGTGTGGGTGAAGGCATAGACGACCTTCGGCCCTTTGTCGCCGCTGACTTTGTCGAAGCGCTGCTGCAAAATGAGGAAGACGCATGATCCGGCTGTACAAAGTGAGCAAACGCTACCCCGATAGCGGCGGCTCTGCGCTGAGCAATATCAATATTGAAATCCCACGCGGTGCAATGGGCTTTGTGATCGGTCATTCGGGCGCTGGAAAAAGCACTTTACTGAAACTATTGGCGGGCATCGAAAAACCATCCGGTGGCGATATTCATGTCGCCGGAAGTGATCTCGCGCAAATCACGCACGCTGAACTACCAGCGTTCCGTCGCCGCATCGGCGTCGTATTTCAAGACAACCGCCTGCTATTTGATCGCAGCGTTGGCGAGAACGTGGCACTGCCACTCGAAGTTTGCAATGTACGCAGCGAAGACATCGATCGGCGCGTGCGAGCCGCTCTAGATAAGGTTGGTTTGAGCAAACACATCGGTTCTATGCCGCAACAGCTCTCTGGCGGCGAGCAACAGCGCGTCAGCATTGCTCGCGCCGTAGTCAATCGCCCGGAGATCATCATCGCCGATGAGCCCACTGGCAATCTCGATCGCAAGCTGGCACAGGACATCATGCGCCTGTTCTGGGAGTTCAACCGCGTGGGTGTGACCGTGCTGGTGGCCACCCACGACACCGACATGGTCGAGCAAATGGAAATGCCTGTGCTGGAATTGCAAAACGGGAAAGTCTTGCACAACGAATTCTACGAGGCAGCGCCGGTATGACAGCATCCAGCAATTTAGGCGATCCCTCGGCAGGCCTCGAGCAACAAGGTTTTGTGGAGCGCCAACTGCGTGTGCTCAGCACAACCAGCAGACGCTTGATCGCCACTCCATTAGGCACCTTACTCACGATTGCAGTAATCGCTATTTCACTGGCTCTTCCCGCCACGTTTTTTAAATGTGTTAGTAGTCTTCAAGACTTGGGGCTGAGTTGGCGTGGTCACACCCGCGTCACCATCTACCTCGAACAGAACATCGACGACGCCACAGGCGCTGCAATGGCACAGGCTATCGCGGCACGCAAGGATGTCAGCACGGCAGTACACATCGGCAAAGAACAAGCAGCACAAGATTTTGCCGCTTGGACTGGCTATGACGACCTGCTCGCGAGTCTAGACGACAACCCGCTGCCCGGCGCCATTGTCATCGAGCCCGCCATCGATCTCAGCAATGAGAGCGAGGTCGAAAAACTCGGCAATAGCTTGCTCGCTCTCGATGGTATAGAGGGTGCCGACATGGATATCCGATGGCTAGAGCGCCTAAACGCTGTATTGAGACTCATCAATACCGGTATCGCCATTGTCGCTAGTTTGCTCGCCGTGGCGGTTGTCATCACCATCGGCAACACGCTACGTCTGGACATGCAGGCTCGCCGCGAAGAGATCCACGTCGCCCAACTCGTCGGGGCCACAGATCAGTTCGTGCAAAAACCTTTTATTTTTACTGGCATGTTATACGGTTTCTTTGGCGGGCTACTGGCCGCTATTCTCACCACTTTTGCGCTCGCCCTGCTGAATAAACCGGTTGCCGCGCTGGCTGCCGAATACCAGTCTTCATTCGAGCTTTCCGGCATTGGTCTAGCTGGTTTTGCAGCATTAGTCTGCTGCGGTGTCGTCCTAGGCCTCTTCGGTGCCTGGTTGAGCGCTCGCCAGCACATTTACCATCGCTGACAAAAATCTTATAGGCCAACGCTCAATTTCGGCTCACACTATGCGATATCAGAGTGCAAACCCGTGCTTTTGGGGCCTTTGAAAGGCATTTTTTGTGCTTCAGTCGATCATTGACCGGTTTTTAGCAAACGAGCGGCTAAAAAAATAGCAACTTTTCTAAATATTTCATTCTTTTTTAGGAACTTAAGTCGAAATTAGCACTCTAAAGCCTCGAGTGCTAAAATGGCACATAACTTAATTTTTAAGGTGGAAGCATGTCTACAGCTATAGTCGCCCAACAATCTGGGCTTTCATTGCCATCAGTTGGTAACGACCTGAGTGGCTATTTTTCACGCATCGCCGACATACCTGTGCTCAGTGCAGAAGAAGAGCGCGAGCTGGCCGAGCGCCTGCGCGATCACAACGATCTCGAGGCGGCACGCCGCCTGATTTTGGCTCAACTTAAGTTCGTGGTGCATATCGCCCGCGGCTACAACGGCTACGGCCTTCCCCTTGCCGATCTCGTGCAAGAGGGCAATATCGGCTTGATGAAAGCAGTCAAACGCTTCGACCCTACTGTGGGGGTTCGCTTGATCTCTTTCGCCGTGCACTGGATCCGCGCCGAGATACACGAGTACGTCATTCGCAATTGGCGTATCGTCAAAGTGGCCACCACCAAAGCACAGCGCAAACTGTTTTTTAAGTTGCGCGGCAACAAAAAACGCTTGGGCTGGTTCAATGCCGCCGAAGTAGATACAGTAGCCGAGAACTTGGGCGTGACCTCTGAGCAAGTGTTAGAGATGGAGCGCCGTTTGGCTAGCCACGATGCGGCCTTTGACGGCGCTAGCAATGAAGACGACAATGGCAGCACCGCCCTCGCCCCTGCGCAGTACCTGCAGCAAGAAAACGCGGATCCAGCGCTTATTCACGAGCGCGCCAGCGAAAGCGCCGATCAACACCATGCGCTGAGCAACGCCATGAGTGATTTGGACGAGCGCAGCCGCGACATATTGCAACGCCGCTGGCTCGATGAGAGCAAGGCGACATTGCAAGACCTTGCAGCCGAGTACGGCGTCTCTGCCGAACGCATCCGCCAGATTGAAAAGGCGGCCATGGGAAAGCTCAAGCAAAACATGGTGGCCTAAATCCCCTTTTAGCCCCACCGTCGGAAAAGCCCGCTTAGCAGCGGGCTTTTTCATATCTATTGGGCAGCATCTGAAGACAAGCTAGGCAGCCTTTACAAACTCCAGCCCAATTGACTGGTGCAGCTTAGCTCTCACTCAAAGCGCAGAGAAAAAACCCTCAGGGCCAAAAAACCAAGCGTACAACATACGATCAGACGAAAACGCAAACGCCCCAGCAATCCATAGCGCACCACCATAAACCCCCACCATACTGGCAATGTGTAGCTTGACCATCTTTCTCTTGATCGAGAAATACGACATGGGTATCGACACAAGAACGGCCAATGAAAACAGGTGTATCCAACCGAAGTGAAGCACGTAGTGAGGGCCAATACGCGCTGGCATAAATAGGGAAATCAAAGAGGTGACCAACATCAGCATCATATAGTAACGACCATATTGCCGATGAAACGCCGAGCCCTTCCTCAGCATCAGCAGTGTCGTTCCGATAATAAATGCAGGTACAAGGGTTGCCAAGTGAGCATAGGCGAGCTCTGTGTAGCTCATGATTTAATGTCCTTCTAGTCGGAGTAGTAGAGAAACCGGAGTTGTACTTTCTGGGCTGTGGTGACAAAGCCGCTCAATTGAAAAATATGCATTGACGCTCATTGCTTGCGCGAGCATGCGCGCGGCTGCGAGTTCAGGTTCGAACAACAAGCATCTCAAGCACGCGACAGATCTTAGGGAGGAGCGCAACGCCATTCTTTTAAGCCGTCGACACTTTTGATCTCGGTCGACCCCTTTGTATAGTCTTTACCGACTAGACGTCTTTCATCGCGTCGTTTCGCTGCTCACAATGAGGACTCACACCTGCAACACAGGCAAACGCAACGCTTATTTTGACGGCACATGTCCAATAGAAAGCTCGCCGACGAATAGACGAAGAACAAAGTAACAACTGGAGCTACAGCACAAACTCGTGCTGCTGATTGCGCCCTCTCCTTTGAGCAAGCACAAGAGAGCGGGGTTTAAAAAGCACTAGGCAGAAAAACTCGCTGCTAGGAACCGACCTTTCATAGCTTGAACAAGCAAGTGATGATGGCACCTATACAGACTCAAACTTTCGTGAGCGTCGAGTAATCGAGCGCGAAGGTTAGCCATATAAACAAGCAGCCACAAAAAAACCCGCTCAAGGAGCGGGCTTGATTGGGAGTGCGATTTACCTTCAGACGAGCAGTGCCAACAGGTTGGGCAAGTAGTGATCAACCAAGAGAAACCCAAACAAATACATCAGGTATTGAATCGAGACGACGAAAGTACGCATGGGTTGCTTGTCTCGTTTGACATCCATCATGAGCAGCACGTGATACATAAACCAAGCATTGAGGCCAATTGCTCCAACAAGATAGAGCGCGCCACTCATGCCGATGAGATAAGGGACCAAGGTGACTAACACCAACAACACCGTATAGAGCAGCACCTGCAAGCGCGTGTGCTCCACTCCATGCGTTACCGGCAGCATGGGAATATCGACTCGCGCGTAGTCGTCTTTTCGATGTATGGCGAGCGCCCAAAAATGGGGCGGAGTCCAGATGAAGATAATCAGAAACAGCAACAAAGGCTCGGCAGTGACTTGCCCTGTCATTGCCGCCCAGCCCAATACGGGAGGCATTGCCCCCGCTGCACCACCAATTACTATGTTTTGCGGCGTCGCTCGCTTGAGGTACATGGTGTAGACCACCGCATACCCTATCAGAGAGAAAAAGGTCAGTACCGCCGTCAGAGGGTTGACCAGCCAGTACAAGATAAACATGGCCAAGGTACCGATAAAGAGCGCGAAACCCAAGGTCTCAGCTTGGCTGAGATTACCCTGCGGTATAGGCCGGTTTCGGGTGCGCGCCATCTCGGCATCTGCCCGGTGATCTATCACGTGGTTGATAGCAGCGGCTGAAGCCGATGCCAGACCAATGCCGAGCGTGCCAAACAGGGCCGGGCCCATATCAATCATGCCCGAAGTAGAGAGAGCCATGCCCACCAGTGCGGTAAAAACAAGTAACAGCACAACTTTGGGCTTGCAGACTTCCAAGTAGTCACGCCAGTGGCGGGTACGGGATACCGGGGCTTGATCTAGAGTTTTTGCTTTCAAAACTAACTCACACTTCCTAAGGTCGCAGCCGTTTGTCCCGCCTGAGCGAGTACAAGAGAGCGACAACAGTCAACAAACAAAGTGCCGCACCACCGTTGTGGGCCGTCGCGACAGCCAGCGGCAGGGTGAAGTACACATTACTAACACCCAAGGCAAACTGCGCAGAGATGACGGCCACTAAAACTTTGGCCCAGAACTGCGCGCTACGTGGCACTTTAGTGCATAAAACTCGCGCGGACAACCACAATAACGCGAAGACTGTCACCAAGGCCCATACGCGGTGACTGAAATGCACCGTGATTCGCGATTGAGCGCTCAAAACCCCACCTTCATAGTCCACCCCGAGGCCACGCCACAGCTTAAATGCATCGGCAAAGTCTGTCTCGGGCAGCCATTGACCATGGCACTTGGGCAGGTCTGGACACGCCAGCGCAGCATAATTGGTGCTGGTCCAGCCCCCGAGAAATATTTGCACCAGCAACACCAATAGCCCGGCCCAAACGGCTAGTCGCAGACCCGTAGTACCACCCGCTTCTGGTTGCACCCGCCGAGTGCGCAGCCACATTAGCCACAACAAAGCCAAAGTCGCTAGGCCGCCAAACAAATGCGCGGTGACAACCGCTGGTTTAACTAGTAATGTGACCGTCCACATGCCCAGCATGCCTTGGAAAATGACTAGCGCCAACAACGCAAATGCGTGCTTGACCGGGGCTCCCTCACCGCGTCGGCGCCAAGCCAACACCGCCATAACCAGCACCATTAGGCCCAACAAAGAGGCGATATAGCGGTGGATCATCTCCTTCCAAGCTTTGGCAACCTCCACCGGTCGCTCGGGGTAAGCCGAGTTAGCTTGCTGAATATCATCTGGTAGCGCAGGCACACCGATATGCCCATAACAACCAGGCCAGTCTGGACAACCTAGCCCGGCATCAGAAAGCCGAACATAAGCGCCGAGAATCACGACGACAAGAGCCATTGCAGTCGCAACCGCCGCCAGCGTATTGAGGGCCTTAAATTGCGTTTTCATCAGCCGATTCTCGATGCCTTGAGCAGAACTTTTAGATCTTTAAGAAAGAGTTTTTGGGGTAACTCGCTGGGAAAACGCATCATCAGGTTGCCAAGCGGATCAATCAAGTAGAGCTGCTCAGGATCAGCGTCAAAAATTTCAGCGCCCACATGCCCTCGCACTTGCGCCTTGAGCCCCTGCTCGGATTGGTCGGCTCCACTGGTCTGAAGTTGCAAGTGAAGTTCTCGCAGCTCGGGCGTCAACGGTGTATCGCCTACCATCAAGCGCTTGACGCGATGCATTTCACGACCGAGTGATATTCGAACCTGCCGACTGTCGTAAAGGGTTTTAGCGCAAACTTCATTGCAGTCACCGTCATTAAAATACAACAGGGTCCACTGATCTTTGAGATCGGCGAGACTATTTACTGTTGCCCCCTCCAAAGCCGCTTGCTCAAACGCCTCTAGCGGCCGCGCCGGTGCGACGAGCTTACCGTTAGCCTTACTCTCCACACTGCCGCTGGTGCTTTTTATCTGGTTAAACCAGACGGTCGCGATAATAAAAGGCACAGCGAATACGCTGAACACCGCCACTAGTTTTATGCGGGGTGAAACGCCGTTAGAAGTTGAATCAGTCATTGCGAGCAGTTTCCGGTTTTACTTTCTTGGTACAGACGAAAAGAAC
>JBMYWE010000010.1:0-17688 GCA_049607125.1 Granulosicoccaceae bacterium
TTGGTTGGTATTGAAGGAATATTCGCACCGTGCTGAATTAATTGTCGGCCAGCGGCAACGCTGCCAGATGACACTAAAATTATTTCTTTGCCTGCTTGTTGGCATTCGGTAATAAAGCGAGCGATGGCCGAACCAAAGCGCGCCAGCCACTTCAGGCCCATACCCCAGAGCTTGTGGTTGAGACGGTGGAACAGAATCGCGTGCACGCCGGGGTAACAGGTGACGATCTCGAACACATTGCGCGCGGCCGGGTCACGCCCGAATACGCTGTTAATGTCTTCTTTGATCAGCTGCCACATGGCTGTGCTCCAAATACCCGAGGAAAATAGTCAGGTTTAGTGTCTCGCAGGGCGCGGTGTGAGTCAAACAGCACAGCTACTCTATTGCGTCTAGGGCGGAGTATTTAAGCCTGTCTGGTGGAACCCAGCTTAATGCCTTAAACAATACCCGCGAGCAGAGCGTTTTATCACAACACTTCGCGCCTAAACCACCACTCGACCATCAAGAGATTGGGTACCCAGCAAGACCAAGCTAAAACGACACTCGCCTCGTCATACCCTACACCTGCGAAGCCAAAGCCCAGCAGCTGCAATCGCAAAGAAACTCCGGCGAAGGTGAGCGCGAAGGAGCGAATCATCCAGCGCCGGTGCTCAGCCACCCGTCCCCGCCAGATATGGTTGACGGCGATCGCCGTGATGACTATCCAACAAATGGCCAAGAGCGCAAAACCCGCTGCCGCCACCGGACCGCCGCTGGAACCAAAAGCAATCCAGAACCCGGCCACTCCTCCCAGTAGTACACCTACCGCATACAGACGCCCAAGCCACCGATGCACTGCAGGCCAGCGCCTCCGTACAGCGGTGAAAAATTGCAGAGTACCCAAGGCCAAAGCTATTGAAGCCAGCACCACGTGCACCAAAAACATTTCCGGACTATTGGCTATATGCGCCACCATGCCCGGAAAGGCTATGTTGAGATCGAGAAATGCAAAACGAAAAGAGCCCAACGCGATCAAAACGCTTGAGAAGACCATCCCGTAAAAGGCAATTTTGGAGCGAGGCATCTGACTGTCCCTTAAATTGGGGGCGTCCATCATAACTGTGCACAAGCATCGCTTGTCGACCCAAGGCTGGGTTTTACATAGCTTTGCATAATTTGAGCAATCAGGGCGTGTTGTTGTATAAATCTGCGTCGTCTTGTGGGTTCGAATGTATTCGAACAACTACCTTCCCGAGGTTGCCAACCAGCCGATTCTTCTACTGCTTAACACTTGCGACGAGGGCAGCTTAAGTGCAGGGGAAGAGGCTTTTCGACTGAAGTCGAACCCACAACGCCTTGGTAGCCCTGTGGGTTCGAAATTATTCGAACATCTGTCTGCCCATCATCGCCAACAAGCCAGCTCTTCTACTGCTTAACGCTTGCGACGAGGGCAGCTTCCGTGCAGGGGAAAAGGCTTTTCGACTGAAGTCGAACCCACAAAGCCTTGGTAGCCCTGTGGGTTCGAAATTATTCGAACATCTGTCTTCCCATCATCGCCAACAAGCCAGCTCTTCTACTGCTTAACGCTTGCGACGAGGGCAGCTTCCGTGCAGGGGAAGAGGCTTTTCGACTGAAGTCGAACCCACAAAGCATGGGTAGCCCTGTGGGTTCGAATTTATTCGAACAGCTGTCTGTTCGGCATCGCCAACAAGCCAATTCTTCTAGAACTTAGCGCTTGTGAATGGGAGCTGGCTTATGAGTTTGGTAAAAGACTTTTCGACTGAAGTCGAATCCACACTTTTTATTCGCCGGCGGGTACCACGGGGGTTGGTGATTGCACGTCGGCATTTTGACCGCGATGCCGCAGGGCATGGTCCATCAGGGTGATGGCCATCATAGCCTCGGCAATGGGCACCGCACGGATACCGACACAAGGATCGTGGCGGCCGGTGGTGATAAGCTCGACTGGGTTGCCGTGTACGTCGATGCTCTTACCTGGAACCTGAATACTCGAAGTGGGTTTGAGGGCGACGGCGGCCACGATGTGCTGACCGGAACTGATACCGCCCAAAATACCGCCCGCGTGGTTGGCACTAAAGCCCTCGGGGGTTATTTCATCGCGGTGGGTGGAGCCGCGCGCGTCTACACAGCCAAAGCCGTCGCCGATCTCCACGCCTTTGACTGCGTTGATGCTCATCAAACTGTGGGCCAAGTCGGCGTCCAGCGAGTCGAAGATGGGCTCGCCCCAGCCTGGTGGTACGCCTTCGGCCACCACCTCAATGCGCGCACCGACAGAATCCTTCTCGCGGCGAATTTGAATCATAGTATCTTCAAGGACATCTACTTGTTGGGCGCTTGGCCAGAAGAAATCGTTCTCGGGGATTTGCGTCCAATCGAAGTGAGCCTTGTCTAGCACCACGGGCCCGAGCTGCGACATATAGGCGCGCACTTGAATGCCAAAGCGCTCTGCGAGCCATTTTTTGGCAATACCTCCTGCCGCCACGCGCATGGCGGTCTGGCGTGCAGAGCTGCGCCCACCGCCGCGGTAGTCGCGCGTGCCGTACTTTTGCTGGTAGCTGTAGTCAGCGTGCATGGGTCGGAATTGCTCGGCGATCTTGCCGTAATCTTTACTGCGCTGGTCGGTGTTTTCGATCAGCAGGCCGATAGGGGTACCTGTCGTCCTTCCCTCAAACACACCGGAGACAATTTTAACTTCATCGGCCTCTTTCCGCTGTGTGGTGTGACGGCTCTGGCCGGGCTTGCGACGGTCTAGGTCATGCTGTAGATCTGCTTCGGTAAGTGGCAGACCCGGAGGGCAACCATCAACTATGGCACCAATACTGGGGCCGTGACTCTCGCCAAAGGTGGTGAGGGTAAATAGTTTACCGATACTGCTGCCGCTCATGCGCTTCTCCGCCCTGCCATCCAGCGTGAAAGACCAAAAAAAACGGCCCAATCACACAAGTGACGGGCCGTTTTTTAGAATTTTTAATTGGTCGGGACGAGAGGATTCGAACCTCCGACCCCTACAACCCCATTGTAGTGCGCTACCAGACTGCGCCACGTCCCGACCGAGCTGCCTAGTATATAGGAATTGAACAAGCGAAGGGAACAATTAGTTGTCGATAGCGACAGCATCGACTCTTGCACGGTGCACAGTTTTGGATACTTACTCTTGGATCCCCAATCACAAATCACCCGTTACGCGAGCGTGTCAGGCCTGAATATCTGCCAAACCAAACCGCGGACGAAGACCGAGGACAGCGAGGACCTACTAAGGCGCAGCCGTAGCATGCGATGGGCTTCACTCTGCCGTTGGCATCTAAGCCCAGATTGAAGCGAAGAGAGGGCTAGTTTTTCAGGATGCGTAGGACATCTTCGAGCTCGGTGCGCAGTTGACGCACAAGCTGTTGAGATTGGTTGTTATCGTCTTTGATTTCTTCGGAAGACAACTGCT
This sequence comes from Granulosicoccaceae bacterium, assembly GCA_049607125.1. Lineage (GTDB taxonomy): Bacteria > Pseudomonadota > Gammaproteobacteria > CALCKW01 > CALCKW01 > CALCKW01. The sequence goes on from JBMYWE010000010.1 coordinate 3,437, forward strand.
GGCGGGCACCGCCAATGGTGTAGCCCTTTTCGTAGAGCAGGCTGCGAATTTGACGGATCAGCAGCACATCGTGGCGCTGGTAGTAGCGGCGGTTGCCGCGTCGCTTAACCGGTTTGAGCTCTGGAAATTCTTGCTCCCAGTAGCGCAGCACATGCGGCTTAACCGCGCACAGTTCGCTTACTTCACCGATGGTGAAGTAGCGTTTGTTGGGAATCGTCGGCAGTTCTTCAGTCTGTTCCGTCGATTCTGTGCTGTTCTCCAGCATATGCTTCTACTCGCGCTTTGAGTTTTTGCCCCGGTCGGAAAGTCACCACGCGACGGGCGGTGATCGGAATCTCCTCGCCTGTCTTGGGGTTGCGCCCGGGGCGTTCTTTTTTGTCACGCAGGATGAAATTGCCAAAGCCCGAAAGCTTGACGTCTCTTCCCTCTTCCAGTGCCTGACGCAGTATCTCGAAAAATTGCTCGACCAGCTCTTTGGCTTCACGCTTGTTTAGCCCAAGATCATCAAACAACATTTCTGCCATGTCGGCTTTGGTTAAGGCCATCTACGACTCCCTAAGTGAGGCGCCCAGTTGTTGGGACAATTGCTCCAATACGTTCGCCACTGCTTGACTCACATCCGCATCGACGAGAGTGCGTGAAAAGTCCTGTAAAATCAAGCAAAAAGCGATGCTTTTCTGTCCGTCAGGGACACCCTGACCAGCGTAGGTATCAAAAACCATCACGTCGATCAGCTTGTCGATGCCAGCAGCCCGCACCACGTCGACAATCGCTTGCGCTGGTGTCTCTTGAGGCACCAGCACCGCGAGGTCTCGGCGCAAGCTGGGGAAACGGGCCAGCGGCTCACTTTGAGCCAACGGACGCGTTGCCAAGGCTGACATCTCAACCTCGAACAGCACAGTATTTGTCGACAGATCAAGGACTTCCTTAAGCTTGGGGTGCAACTCCCCAATCCAGCCGACCGCAATTTCGTCGCGCAAAATTCGTGCGCAACGACCCGGATGCAGCGCCGGATGCTCGGCCGCCTCAAACCGCCAGCACGAACCAGCCAGTGCCAGTAGCGCTTCCAAATCGCCCTTGACAGAGAAAAAGCCACTGTTTTCAGCAGCTTGCCACGATTCTGGAGATATTTCACCACTCACGGCCCCCGCGATGTACTTGCGCTCATCGATGGATTCACCGCTGGGGTGATACTGCAAACCGACTTCAAACAAACGCACACGCGGCTGCTGGCGGTTATGGTTTCTCTGTACAGCTTGCAATAAACCGGGCCACAAACTGGTGCGCATTTCCGAGAGATCGCTGGCGATAGGATTGGCAAGCGTCAGCGCCGGTACACCGGGGTTGATCTGCTGCTGCAGCGCTGGATCGACAAAGCTGTAGCTGATCGCCTCCAAGTAACCGCGCTCGACCAATACCTGCCGCACCCGCTTCAGCGAAAGATCAGTTTCGGAGACAGGTTTCATCTCCAACGCAGTGGTTGGCGATGTGCGCGGCAAGCGATGAAACCCATAGACACGCGCCAGCTCTTCAATCAGGTCTTCTTCAATGCGGATATCGTAGCGGCGGCTGGGCGCGACAGCGGTCCAGCCCTCGGGGCTAGCGCTGAGCTCGATACCGAGGCTGCCGAGCACCTGCTCTACATCGGCATCCGAGAACGGCATCCCAAGAACCTGCTCAATGCGCTGACGACGCAAGGGCACAGGGTCGACCACCTCGGCGGCACCCGGTTGCTCGACCAAAACCACGGGACCAGGTTTAGCGCCGCAGATCTCGCCAATGAGCGCTGTCATGCGCTCAATAGCACGCTCTTGAAGCTCTGGGTCTACGCCACGCTCAAATCGCGCGGCGGCATCGGTAAAAGCATTGTAACGGCGTGATTTACCGGCAATGGTGATGCGGTCAAACAGGGCCGCCTCGAGGAATACGTTGCGGCTCTCAGGTTGCACTCCGGTGCTGTCACCGCCCATTACACCCGCAATACCGATAGGGCCACTGCTGTCTGCGATGCATAGCGTGTCACTATCCAACGCCAACTCCCGACCGTCGAGCAGAACCACCTTCTCGCCCTGCCCCGCATTGCGCGCTTCAATTGCGCCCTGCAGCTTGTCGAGATCGTAGGCATGGGTCGGTTGACCAAGCTCCAACATAACGTAAGCGGTGACATCGACCACGGGGGAGATACTTCGAATGCCGCTGCGGCGCAGCTTTTCAACCATCCATAAAGGCGTTGTAGCCGCGCAATTCACATCGCGCAATACGCGCCCGGCAAAACGCACACAACCCGCACCGTCTTGGATACTGACAGGAAACACATCTTCAATCTGAGCAGCGACAGCGGGCGTTGCTGGTTCGCTCACCTGCATGGCATTGGTGGCAGCCACGTCGTAGGCAACGCCGCGAATGGAAAGACAATCGCCCCGGTTAGGAGTGAGGTCTATCTCGATGGTGCAGTCGTCTAGCTGCAGATACTCGGCCACCGGGGTGCCGACAGGGGCGTCCTTGGGTAAGGGCATCAGACCATCAGATTCCTCAGCCATGCCGAGCTCGACGGCTGAACACAACATGCCGCCAGACTCGACCCCACGCAACTTGCTCTTGCGAATTTTGATACCGCCTGGCAATTTTGCACCTGGCAAAGCCAAGGGCGCCACCAGACCTTCGGCGGCGTTGGCCGCACCGCACACGATCTGCACCTGCTCGCTACCGGCGTCCACCTGACATACGCGCAATTTGTCGGCGTCGGGGTGTTTTTCAATGCTGACAATTCGCGCCACCACGACCTTGTCGCCAAGATCGGCGGGGTATTCAATGTCGTCAACTTCCAGGCCCAACAGCGTGAGCTGCTCGGCCAATTCATCGGTGCTAACCGCAGGGTTGACCCACTCGCGCAACCACTTTTCACTGAATTTCATCTGTTCTGTCTCCAGGCAACTCGCTGGCCGCCCTGTCTAAATCCGAGGTCGTCTGCCGTTTTAGCGCTAGCTGAACTGGCTGAGGAAGCGCACATCGTTTTCAAAAAACACGCGCAGGTCGTCGGCGCCGTAGCGCATCATCGCCAAACGCTCAACACCCAGCCCGAAGGCATAGCCTTGATACTCATTGGGATCGACGCCGACGGCACGCAGCACATTCGGGTGCACCAAGCCCGAGCCCAGCACCTCTACCCACTTGCCTCCAGGGGTCCGCACATCCACTTCGGTGGACGGCTCTGTGAAGGGAAAATACGATGGACGAAAACGCACTTCCATATCGCCCTGATCGAAAAACAGCTTCAGAAACTGCTCCAAATGCCCCATGAGATCGGAGAAGCTCACCTCTTTGTCGATATACAAGCCCTCTACCTGATGAAACATCGGGGTGTGAGTTTGATCAGAGTCACAGCGGTATACACGACCCGGCGACAATACACGGCAAGGCGCGCCGTTGGCTTCCATGTGGCGAATTTGCACCGAGGATGTGTGGGTGCGCAGCAGCCGCCCATCACCAAAATAAAAGGTGTCGTGCATGGCGCGCGCCGGGTGATGCGCAGGGATATTCAGCGCTTCGAAATTGTAGAAATCGTTTTCGATCTCCGGGCCTTCAGCGACGCTAAAACCCAATTGACCGAACAAGCTGCTGATGCGCTCAATAGTTTGAGTGACCGGATGAAGACCACCACCTCGCTGACCCGTGCCCGGCAAGGTGACATCGATTGTCTCGGCCAGAAGCTTGGCGCGAAGCGCCTCATCGGCAAGCGCAGTTCTACGCTCTTCGATAGCAGCAGCGACGCTGCGCTTGAGCTCATTGACCTTCTGACCCATCACTGGGCGCTCTTCGGCGGTCAGCGAACCCATCGATTTCATCAGGTCTGTGATGTGCCCTTTTTTGCCCATCCAGGCAACTCGCACGTCGTCCAGCGCCCGCAGGTCCGCAGCGGCCCCAACGGCTGCCAACGCCTTGGCCAGGGTTTCACTTGTATCGATCACCGGCTTGTTTCCCCTCGTTCGCCAAGCATCGATGCTCGGCATTTTTCATTCGCAATACGTCCAAATACATTCGAACCTAAAGACAGTAAAAACTGTGGGTTCGAATGCATTCGAACAAGGTTTTCGGACAAAGCATATGGACCAGGTCGGTCACGCACCCAAAAAAAAGGAGCGGCTCAAGGCCGCTCCCTTTATTACATCCGAAGATGCCACAACGTATTAAGTTGTGCCCCGCTTAGGCGGGAAGGCTAGCCTTGGCTTGTTCTGCGATTTTGGCAAAAGCCGGAAAATCGTGAACAGCTAAGTCAGCCAAAACCTTGCGGTCAACTTCGATGCCAGCTACTGAGAGACCGTGCATCATGCGGCTGTAGGACAAGTCGCACTGACGCGCACCGGCGTTGATGCGGGCAATCCACAGCGCGCGGAATTGACGCTTGCGCTGGCGACGGTCACGGTAGGCGTATTGGCCTGCTTTGGTGACTGCTTGTTTGGCGACGCGATAGACGCGACTACGTGCGCCTCGGTAGCCTTTGGCTTTATCTAGTACTTTCTTGTGACGGGCTCGGGCCGTCACACCGCGTTTTACTCGTGGCATTGTTCAGCTCCGGTTTAGACGTAGGGCAGCATTTGGTTGACTGAAGCGACATCGCAGGCTTTTACCTGGTGCATGCCGCGCAGCTGACGCTTACGCTTGGTGTCTTTTTTAGTCAGGATATGGCGACGAAACGACTGTGCGTGTTTGAAGCCACCCTTGCCGGTGCGTTTAAAGCGCTTTGCCGCGCCACGCTGGGTCTTGATCTTTGGCATAAATACTCCAGTTTCCTCATGATTATCAGAGAGTTCCCTGTGTCAGTCGGAGTGTTTTCACTGACCTCAGGGCCTTTTTTGAGCCGCTTTTCAAGCGGCTCATGTGCTGCGCCGAGAGCTATTCCACGGCAACAACTAGCCGTACCGCAATACAACTGATGCGGCACTGGGCACGAAGCCCGCCATTCTAACAGAATTTGAGGCGCTCAGGGCAAGCGCCTCGCTCTATTTATTTCTTGCGCGGGGCCATCATCATCACCATCTGCCGCCCTTCCATCAGCGGTTTTTGTTCGATGGTGATCATTTCGCCCATATCGGCCTCTACACGCTGCAACAGCTCAAGGCCGAGTTCGCGGTGCGCCATTTCACGGCCACGAAAGCGCAGGGTGACCTTAGCTTTGTCGCCGTTTTCGATGAACTGAATCAGCTTTTTCAGTTTGACCTGATAGTCAGCCTCTTCCGTTCCGGGGCGAAATTTGATCTCTTTGAGCTGCTGCTGCTTTTGCTTTTTCTTGCCAGCATTCTGCTTTTTGCTCTGCTCAAAGCGATACCGTCCGAAGTCCATGATGCGACAGACAGGCGGCTCAGCGTTCGGTGATATCTCTACCAAGTCGAGGCCGGCTTCAGTCGCCACCTCTTGCGCACTGCGAACGGACATTACGCCCATTTGCTCGCCTTCTTGGTTAATTAGCCGTACTTCAGCGGCGGTGATCTCACCGTTATGCCGCAGTTTTTTGGAAGCTATGCGTCAACCCTCCAGGGATGTTTTTAGCGGAGTACGCCCTCTACTGGCGACCTCCAGCTGTAATGCCTCGGTAAATTGTGCCAGTGGCACGGTACCGAGATCCTCTCCATCGCGCGTGCGAACCGATATCTCGTTGTTCTCAACCTCGCGGTCACCAACAACTAGCATATAGGGAACACGTTGCAATGTGTAATTGCGTATCTTAAAGCCGATTTTCTCGTTCCTCAAGTCCGAAACCGCTCTCAAACCTTTGGAAACAAGCATTTCGGCGACATTTTGGGCGTATTCATGCTGTTTGTCGGTAATATTAATGACAACCGCTTGCGTAGGCGCCAACCAAGCGGGAAATTTGCCCGCATGGTGCTCGATCAAAATTCCGATAAAGCGCTCAAAGGAGCCGAGGGTGGCACGATGCAACATCACCGGCGTCTCACGCTCCCCTGCTTCGTTCACAAACTGGGCGTTGAGGCGACCGGGCATATTGAAATCGACCTGCAAGGTGCCGCACTGCCAGATACGACCGAGGGTGTCTTTGAGAGAGAACTCAATTTTCGGGCCATAAAAGGCGCCCTCGCCCGGAAGCTCGTCCCACTCAATATTTTTTGCGTCGAGCGCCTCAGCCAGAGCCTTCTCTGCTCGGTCCCAACTCTCATCGCTGCCAACCCGCTGCTCAGGCCGAGTGGAGAGCTTGTAGATAATTTGCTCAAAACCGAAGTCTTCATAGACCGCGTGCAAAAAGTCGATGAAGGCCAAACTCTCGCTGAGGATTTGATCTTCAGAGCAAAAAATGTGGCCATCATCCTGCACAAAACCGCGCACCCGCATGATGCCATGCAATGCGCCGGACATCTCATTGCGGTGACACGACCCGAACTCTGCCATGCGCAAGGGCAAGTCGCGGTAGCTGCGCAGGCCTTGGTTAAATATCTGCACATGGCAAGGGCAGTTCATGGGTTTGACAGCGTAGTCGCGGTTTTCCGACTGAGTCGTGAACATGTTTTCGCTGTATTTGTCCCAGTGGCCTGACTTTTCCCACAGGCTGCGGTCGACCACCATAGGTGTTTTCACCTCTTGGTAGCCGCTCAAGCGCTGCTGCTCGCGCATGTACTGCTCGATGCTCTGCCACAGAGTCCAGCCGTTGGGATGCCAAAACACCATGCCCGGCGCTTCTTCTTGTAAGTGAAACAACTCCAGCTGGCGCCCCAGTTTGCGGTGATCTCGCTTTTCGGCTTCTTCGAGTTGAAAGAGGTACTGCTTGAGCGCTTTTTTGTCGCCCCAAGCCGTGCCGTAAATGCGCTGGAGCATTTCGTTGTTGGAGTCGCCACGCCAGTAGGCACCGGCCACTTTGGTCAGCTTAAACGCCTTGATAAAGCTGGTGTCGGGCACGTGCGGGCCGCGACATAAGTCGATAAAGTCTCCCTGCTGGTAGAGCGACAAATCTTCATTGGTCGGAATGGATTCAATGACCTCGACCTTGTAGTCCTCACCCTTCTCCTTGAAAAACGCCACCGCTTCATCGCGCGTTTTGACACTGCGCTCGAGCTGAAAGGCCGATTTGGCCAACTCTTGCATGCGCTTTTCGATTTTCTCCAGATCTTCCGGCGTGAAAGCACGCTCAAAGGCAAAATCGTAAAAAAAGCCATTCTCGATAACAGGGCCAATGGTTACTTGCGCGCTGGGAAACAGCTGCTGCACCGCTTGCGCCATCAAATGCGCGCAAGAGTGACGAATGACTTCCAGTCCCTCTTGGTCTTTGGCGGTGATGATGGCCAACTGCGCGTCGTTTTCAATGACGTGACTGGTATCAACCAAGCGGCCCTCTACGCGACCGACAACAGCGGCTTTGGCCAGGCCCGGGCCGATATCGGCGGCGACATCGTGCACGGAAACAGGACGATCGAAAGCGCGCTCGCTTCCGTCTGGAAGAGTAATTACAGGCATTGTGGCATTCCTCATAAATGTCAGTGGTGGCCCACACGCAAGGCCACTTGGCAATCGCACCGGTACTGTCGAAGGGAGTGACAGTGGGCGGTCAAAGCCGGATCTGAGTGAATTCTAGCAAGAACACAGCCTAAGTGGAGGTTTTATCGCCCCAAAAACCACCGTCTGTCGCCATCGACGAAACCTTCGGCTAGCAACCCACAACTTTGCAGTGCTAAACAGCCTTTGCTGTAGAACTAGCTGGCGCGACGGATTCCGCTGATCAGAGCAAACAGTCGGCGCCAAGGCTGTATTTTAGCGTGTTGCAAGTCACCCATCTTTTTGCGCAAGCGCTCAAGCTCACACTCTTGTCGATGGTTGAGCTTTTTTAAGGCGCTGATATTGCGCCTTTGCTGCTCGATCATCAGCCGATGCCGCTCTGCCAGAGACAACAGCGCTTCGAGCTTGCCGATCAAACTCCTTTGGCGGTTGCCTGCATGCATCAACTCACTGCTTTCTGAGGCAGAAAATAAGACTTCGCAAGAGTTTTGGTTTTCGGGGACTTGAACGCCGATAGCGCAGCTTTGCCGCAAGGGCTCAAAACACATGCTGCTACTGGTGAGGGCATTCATTCGCCCAGACGAGATATCTTGGTAGATTTTGTAGAGACTGACATCGGCAGCTTCGGCTGCGCGCTTTTTGTCGAGCTTTTTCATCTCTTAACTTCCTGTCGAGAGCCTAAGCAAGAAGCGCTGCGGACTTGGCAGTTCAGTGCCCAGAGGCGAAGATCTGCACAGCCTCTTCTTATCTGCGATCCTTTTTGGCGCGTCTCCAAAATTTTAGCAGCTATGGCAGCCGTTAGATATTTACTGCCTAGATAACAATTAAACGGCAGCGCTCACGTATCCCATGTCTTGTAGATGTGCGTTATTTAGCGCAGCCGCGCTGCCGAGCAAACCGGGGTCACCCGACACCATCACCGTGACTTGAATATTGCGCATGTAGCCCGAAAAGCGCCCTTTGTGGTGTAGGCGCGAAAGAAACTCGCTGTCTTGGATGAAGTCGAGTATACGCGGCACGATTCCACCGGCGATCGCGATACCTCCCCGTGCGCCGAGGCTCATGGCAGCATCTCCCACCACCCCACCAAATACCCGACAGAAGCGATCTAGTACTGCCTTGCAAAGTGCATCGCCCTCTAGCGCTCGCTGGGTGATTTGCGCGGCATCCAAGTCTTCAGCCAACTCGCCACGTACGGCAGCCTCGGCCAAATAGCCATTGACCAGCCCCGGTCCACTGATCAGGCGTTCGGCAGACACATGCCCAAAACGCTTGCAGAGTTGCTCCAACACAGCGGCGTCACGCGGATCAACAGCCGAGGCCGTCACATGCCCCCCCTCAGTGACAACTGGCACCCAGTCATCGGCTGCCGGGACCAGCGCTCCCACACCTAAACCCGTACCTGGGCCGACCACCAAGATGGGTGCACGCACGGACTGCCCAGCATGCAACACATGCTTTTGGCCCTCAGGCAGCAAGGGAACGGCCAGCGCCTGTGCCGTGAAATCGTTGATGGTACGCAACTCGCGCAACTGCAGGCGCTGCAGCAGTTCGGCGCGGCCAAAAGCCCAGTGGTTGTTCGTCAAAGCAATGCGATCGTGCTCACAGGGACAAGCCAGTGCCGCCGACAATCTATCGGTGCTGATTGACAGTTCGGCGCAATAGGCCTCGAAAGCCTCCGCCATACCGTCGAAGTCTGCGCAGGCGTAGCTGCGCACATCGTTGAGCTTCACTTCTGCACGAGTAGAACACCAGGCAAAACGCGCGTTAGTGCCCCCAACATCGGCCACTACGGCATCCACTCGACGGAGATCTGACAAGATGATTCCAACCCACTAAAAACAGTTACAAGAAAGCCAGGGCTTGTGACGCTTTCAAAACAATGCGACGAATACAGAACAAAGCTGGTCTAACGAGCTTTGTTTGCGCTCAAGCTCACAAGCTTGAATAGTAAGTCTACCTCAGGCGCTGCAAGTTTAACGGCAAGTGGCACTGCCTCCAACTATCTCGACGCAAAGCGTCACGGAGTCTCACATGAAATCAGAAGCGCAAGTTGTCGTTATCGGAGGAGGCCTTGTCGGGTGCAGCATCTTGTATCACCTGACTAAGCTGGGCTGGACTGATGTCATGCTGCTAGAGCGTGACGAGCTGACCTCGGGCAGCACATGGCACGCTGCGGCCAACATCCACGGGCTGCACGACAACAATAACATCTCCAAGCTGCAGTACTACACCATGCAGCTATACAAACAGTTGGAGGCGGACACCGGCCAAGGCTGCGGTGTTTTCCAGCCAGGCAGCTTGTACCTAGCCCAAAGCAAAGAGCGTGAGCATCAGCTGCGCATTCAAGAAGCCAAGGCACGTTACTTCGGCGTGGACTTTCGCGAACTCTCGATCGAAGAAGCGCAAGCCATGCATCCTCTGGTCGATTTCGACGGCATACGCTGCGTGATGTTTGAACAAGACGGCGGCAACGTCGACCCTTCCGGCGTAACCCACGCCTATGCTTCGGGAGCCCGGGCCGCTGGCGCCCAGATCCACCGTTTTACGCCAGTACTAGAGACCAACCAGCGCTTTGACGGTGGTTGGGACGTGGTAACCGACAAAGGCACAATCAAAGCCCAGGTGGTGGTCAACGCCGCAGGCCTTTGGGGACGCGAGGTGGCCAAGCTCGCTGGCATCGAGCTCCCTCTGCAACCCACCGAGCATCAATACTACGTCACTGAGTCAATTCCCGAGATTTCTGCGCTGGGCAGGCGCCTGCCGTCGGTGGCCGACCGAGACGGAGAATACTACTTGCGTCAAGAGGGAGAAGGTCTGCTGGTAGGCGCCTATGAACGTGATGGCCGCTTTTGGGCCGAGAACGGCACACCTCAGGACTTCGGCCACGATCTGCTACCGGACGACCTAGAGCGCATCGGTGAAAATGTCATGCGCGCCTGCGAGCGCATACCCGCTCTGGCGGAGTCTGGTGTCAAACGCGTGATCAACGGCCCGATGATCTGGTCGCCAGACGCCAACGCGCTGTTTGGCCCAGTGCCAGAGTTGAAAAACTATTACTGCTGCAACGGAATCATTCCTGGTTTCAGCCAGTCGGGAGGATTGGGCATGATGCTGGCCGAGTGGATAGTACAAGGCGAACCCACACTGGATATGTTTGGGTGGGACTTGGCGCGCTTTGGCGCCTGGGCCGACCAGGCCTTTACCAAAGCCCGAGTAATGGACAGCTACAGCCACCGCTTCAAAATTCATTTCCCCTACGAGGAGCGCGAAGCCGGTCGCCCTGCCCGCAAGCGTCCAGTCTACGACTTGCAAAAATCTATGGGTGCGGTGTTCGGGCTAAACTACGGCTGGGAACACCCACTGTGGTTCGCAGACAGCCCCGAAGAAGCCACAGAGACCTACGGATTTGAACGACAGAACTGGTTTGATCCGGTTGGCGAAGAATGCCGCGCGCTGCGTGCAGGTGTCGGGATAATAGACGTATCCAACTTTGCCAAGTACGAATTGCGCGGCCCTGGATGCGGAGAATGGCTGGACAAAGTCATCGCCAACAAAGTACCGAGTGAAATTGGCCGCAGTTGTCTCGCGCCACTGCTCGGCGTACGTGGAGGAATCGCTGGAGACTTCACCGTGACCAAACTGGGTGAGGACCATTTCAAACTATTTGGCTCAGGTATGGCCGAGCGATATCACAAACGTTTTTTTGACGCGGTCCCCAGGCCCCAAGGTGTGAGCTTTGAAAGTTTGACCGAAAGCTGGGCTGGGTTTGGCGTGGCCGGCCCTCGTTCACGCGAGCTGCTACAGAGCCTGAGCAACGAAGACTTCAGCAATGAGAGTTTTCGCTTTATGCGCTCGCGCGCATTGCAAATTAATGGCATTAACATATTTGCACTGCGCGTTTCGTTTACAGGTGAGCTCGGCTGGGAACTCTACACACCTGTAGAAAACCAATTGGCGCTCTATCAAACCTTGTTAAAAGCGGGAGCCTCCTATGGCATTCGACCGATCGGCGGTCGCGCCCTGCTCTCACTTCGCGTGGAAAAAGGTTACGGCAGTTGGGGTAGAGAATATTCACCTGAATACTGGCCACAAGAAGTTGGCTTAGCGGCTCTTATCAAGCTCGACAAAAAAGAGTTTCTAGGCCGCGACGCCTACCTGTCGATCAAGGACAAACCCGCTCGGGAACGCTTGGCAATTTTGCAGCTCAATCAGAGCGCCGCAGATGCCAGTGGCGGCGAACCGATCTTTACAACCGACGGCACGCCAGTGGGACGAGTGTCCACCGGAACGTTTGGACACACCGTTGGTAAATCATTGGCGATGGGGTTTATCAAAGCTGAATACTTCATGCCCGGTGAGATGTTTGATATAGCCGTATTAGGCAAACCGCACCGCGCTCAATTACTGGCTGAACCACCATTTGATGCCAAGGGAAAAAGACTACGCAGCTAATTTATTATGCAATAGCCCGCTTACAAACTAGAAGGCATATTAAAATAAAATAAATACAAGTGTGTGTTGCAAAATATTGACACACACGGTTAGATTGCGCAAAAATCCCCTCCGCTGTCATGACGTATTGGTACAGATATGTAGTCGTCTGGGAGAGTCTTTTTTGTCTTTTGAAGACACAGGGCTCTCCAAGATCACGCCTCGGAACACCAAGATTAATTGTGACTTACTTGGCATTTTGACGGCTCGTATTTGCTATTAGTGAAGTGAGTCTCTTTTTCAAGTTGAAAACCGCGACGAGAGTCCCTGCTTGAGTGCTCAGCTCGCCGTTAGCATGTACACAGACTGAGCAAAAGGTGTTGCAAAAGCCTTATGCTCATCAGTTAACCGAAAATAATTGTTTGAGGCCTCCGATCCGTAAGCGTCGAGTTAGGCCCACCCAGAGTAGTGGTTTTCACATGGCACTTCGATACGTCATTCTTTCATTGGTTGCAACCAAACCTCAAAGCGGCTATGACATAGTCAAAAGCTTTGATCACTCCATCGGCCACATCTGGCAGGCGAGCCACCAACAGGTGTACCGTGAGCTAGGAAAGCTAGCCAAAGACGCTTGGTTAGAGTTTGAACGCGAAGCACAAAACGATAAACCTGACCGCAAGGTCTATAGCATCACAGCTGAAGGCCGTGCACATCTGGACAAATGGATAGCGAGCGCGGTGGAAAACCCAGCTTATCGAAGTCCCATTTTGGTTCGCATGCTCGCCTTGCCTGTCGTTGGACCAGAACCTCTGATTCCGGCCGTGCAAGAAGCACGTGGCGACTACGAGGAAAAGCTCAAGTCATATCAGGCATTGGCAGAATACTACGCCAGCCACCAAAACAAAGAAGACGTCGACCTCTCTTTGCGCATGGCGCTGCGCATGGCAATTTTGTTTACAGAACCGATGCTGCAGTGGTGCGATGAAACCGTGGAAGCGCTGCGGACCGAGCAACACAAAACAACTGAAGCGGCAACAACTCCGGTGCCCTCGCCACAGCACGCGCTCGAAACCGAATAACTGCTTCCTCCAGGCCAGCGTTGCTTGATCTATCTAGCAACTCTGGTCTGGTGACCCGACGATCGACCGATGCCCGCGGACCGCACCTCCAAACTATATAGCGCCAGCAGCCGAACGACACGCTACCCTCATAGCATCTCGACTAGACCGCTCTAGCCGCCCCATGGCGCCACAAGAAGCCCCTCGCTGCAATCCGATCCATCTTGTGTCGCCCTCAAATCTCAGATCCCGTCATATACACTGGAGGCAAAAAAAGGCTGAACCGGCTGCACCGGTGCGATCAGCCGCAAGACTCCAGATCCGTATTATTGCCCGAGCCTGTCTCCATTAAGCCTCGGACGCATGCCCCCCAAGCATTTGGTCATTGCCAGAAAGCTCGCACAGCGATGTGTATTTTCGAACGGCACTCCCCCCTGTGACATTCAAATAAGTACTGTTGCGGTGGGCACAGCCTAGTTCGACAACACAGTGAGAGTAGGATCCAAACTGCGCGTCCCGAAATCGCTGGGCTGGCGGAGTCAAAAAAACAAGCGAGAATTCTGGTGGGCAGTGAAATCTCGGAGCTAGACAACTTGAACGAAGAGTCCATGGGAGAAACCCACTCTCTAGCGCTGAAACACAAGACGAGCAAAAGCCTCCCTCAAAAAGCAAAAAACCCTGAGCTGGTCAGGGTTTTTAAAACGAGTCGAAGAGTATAGATTTAATTGGTGCTTACGGCGCTCAAAGATGGCATCGAGCTGATGCGTCGCATTTTCACGGGATAGCGGGTAATGGTTGACCCTGCACGCGCGATCGACCCTGCTTCAGCCGCTTGATCAGAGAACGGCTTTTGAGGCACCAAACTCGCGCATCCGGTGACTGTGGCCAACAAAATAGTGGCCAAACCCAGACGCGAACCCGCCGCGAAATATTTCATGTTGTCCCCTTCAAAGCTCTCTGAGATCGATGACGCGCAAAGCGCGCCTAAACCAAAAATTTAGCCTGTGCTGTCAACTATTGGAATCCAACAATCAACAACTTGCCGATATACGGCGACCACAAGCCTTGTGTGTAACAATCACGAAACACTTTTCAAGCAAATGCTTCATTTTGTATACATTGCTGGCAAGCTGCCTCTAGTCTCTCCAACCCACCACACATTGCACGCTACGAGCGACTGCAAGCAGCGGAAAATCCTCTGTGACAACACGAAGCGCGATCATTTGGTTGGCGGGAAGCCCGTGCTCCAATCGCACCTCT
>JBMYWE010000011.1:0-17587 GCA_049607125.1 Granulosicoccaceae bacterium
CTTTGATCATGGCATTGGGCTTGTCTAATGCCGCGTGCAGGGCGCGCGCCTCTGTGAGAGTGGCATCGACATCGTGTGCGAGGGCGGGGGAGACTTCCAGGCTTACCATGCCGTCGTCGTTGTTGTCGGCGTGGACAGGAGCAAAAAGATCTGCCGCGTCGCGAATATCCGCCAGTGCCAGCTCAGTAAACACCTTTGTGGCCGTGCGTTCGGGGTCTGTGGCGTCGAGTTCGCGGATGTGGGTGTCATACTCGTCGCTGCTGGCGATCGCTTTTTCAAAGATCGCTGGGTTTGAGGTCAATCCACGCAGATCATCTTCGTCGATCAAGCGCTTTAAACTGCCGTCTGCCACGAAACTCTTTTGGATAAAGTCCAGCCACGGACTCTGACCGAGGGGACGTAGTTTTTGCAGCGGATTTAGATCACTCATGTGTGTGCTCGCTCGTGGAATCAAATTTTGTGTTGTTGGGGCGCCTAGCCTCTGAGCGAGGGGCGCAGATCGCAGACTCTCGTTCAGCCCTTAAGCTTTGGTGCTCGCTGTCCAAATATAGCTGTCCCTACGCGAACCATGGTGGAGCCCTCGGCGACAGCTGCTTCCAAGTCCCCGCTCATGCCCATCGAGAGGGTGTCGATATCTGGCAGCTCGCTCTGAATGCTCTCAAATAATACGCGCAATCTGCGGCAGCTATCACGTTGTTCTTCAAATGAATCGCTGGCGCGTGGGATTGCCATCAGGCCGCGTAGCCTGAGCTTGGGCAGGGTGGCAAGCTCTCGACAGAGCGGCAGGGCTTGATCCGGCAGCACGCCGGCTTTGCTGTCTTCGCTGTCGATGTTTACTTGCACGCAAATGTTTAACGCTTCGTCACACTCGCGCTGAGCGCTCAGCCTCTGGGCAATTTTTAGGCGATCTACGCAATGAACCCAGTCGAAACACTGCGCAATCGGCTTTGTCTTGTTCGATTGAATGGCGCCAATAAAGTGCCAGACACATCCTTGGCCTGTCAGTTGCTCTATTTTTTGCAGCGCTTCGTTGAGGTAGTTCTCACCGAAATCGCGTTGTCCTGCCGCTAAAACGGCTTGGATATCGGCGACGGGCTTGGTTTTGCTGACCGCAAGCAGCCGCACACTCTCGGGTGAGCGGTTGAATTTTGCTTCAGCTTGGGCCAGACGTTGCCGAACTATTGAAAGTGAACGACGGGCGTCCTGTGCTTGTTCCATGGGCGTAGTAGATGTCATTCGAGTGCGATTAGCGCTCTGAGTGGATAAAAATTTTTTGGCGGTCGCCTACTTAAGTACAGGGTAACATGATGGATATAGCTCAGCTCCTCGCGTTTTGTGTCAAACAGGGCGCTTCAGATTTGCACCTCTCGGCTGGCCTGCCTCCGATGATTCGTGTCGATGGCGATATGCGCCGTGTCAATGCGCCTGAGATGGACCATAAAGAAGTGCACGCCATGATCTATGACATCATGGATGACCAACAGCGCAAAGTTTATGAAGAAGAGCTCGAGACTGACTTCTCCTTTGAGCTCCCTGAGATCGCGCGTTTTCGTGTCAATGCATTTGTTCAAGCGCGTGGCGCCGGTGCGGTATTTCGTACTATCCCCAGCGAAGTATTGACCCTTGAAACCTTGGGTGCCCCCGAGATATTCAAAGAAATTTCCAGCTACCCACGCGGTATTGTGCTGGTCACGGGCCCAACCGGCTCCGGTAAGTCAACCACCTTGGCGGGTATGGTCGACTACAAAAATGAGTCTGAGCTGGGTCATATTCTGACCATTGAAGACCCTATCGAATTTGTACACACCAGCAAGAAGTGTCTGGTCAACCAGCGCGAAGTGGGTCGCGATACGCAGAGTTTTAGTCATGCGCTGCGTTCGGCGCTGCGTGAAGACCCCGACACTATTTTGGTCGGTGAAATGCGTGACCTCGAGACCATTCGACTGGCGTTGACCGCGGCCGAAACCGGTCACTTGGTCTTTGGCACCTTGCACACCAGTTCAGCCGCTAAAACCATTGACCGTATCGTCGACGTCTTCCCCGCTGAAGAAAAGTCAATGGTTCGGGCTATGTTGTCTGAATCACTGAAAGCGGTAATCTCGCAGACACTGCTGAAGAAAAATGGCGGAGGTCGAGTGGCAGCGCACGAGATCATGATCGGTACACCAGCGATACGTAACCTCATCCGTGAAGACAAAATTCCTCAAATGTACTCGGCGATTCAAACCGGTCAATCAGCTGGCATGATCACACTCGACCAAACGCTGAAAAACTTGGTGGCCTCTGGGCAGGTCGACGCTCGTGAAGCGCGACGCAAAGCGGTCAACCCCGACGTCGTTGCGGCGGCATAAGGAACTAAAGGCTACTAGGCAAAACTCATGGCAGAAGAAAAACCAATCGACAAAGCAAGAGCCTATGTATTTGAACTGATGCATTGTTTGGCTCGCAAGGGTGGTTCGGACTTGTACGTTACCGCCGGTTCTCCACCTGTGATCCGCGTCGGCGACGAGCTCAAACGCATTGGTGAAGAAAAACTGATGCCGCCACAAACAATGGCGCTGGCTACCTCTCTGATGGATCAGCGCTTGCGCGACGAGTTTATGGAGAGCAGCGAGTGCAACTTTGCGGTCAGCGTGCCTAATGTCTCGCGCTTTCGTGTCAACGCTTACATCCAGCGTGGCAGTGCCTCGATGGTGATTCGCCAGATTTCGACAAACATCCCGTCGCTCAGCGATCTACGCATGCCTTCGATTCTTCAAGATGTCGTGATGGCCAAGCGAGGTTTGGTTATGTTGGTCGGAGCGACAGGTCAGGGTAAGTCGACCACCATGGCGGCGCTGGTTGATCATCGCAATGAGAATGCCGAAGGCCACATCATTACCATCGAAGACCCCGTTGAATTTATTCACTCGCACAAAAACTGCCTGGTCAGTCAACGAGAAGTGGGCACCGACACCGATTCATTTGCAGTGGCGCTGCGCAACGCTTTGCGTCAGGCTCCAGACGTCATTCTGATCGGTGAAATCCGCGATCGCGAGACCATGGAACGCGCTCTGGAGATCGCAGAGACGGGCCATTTGTGTCTGTGTACGCTTCACGCCAATAACACCAATCAAGCTATGGAGCGCGTGGCGAGCTTTTTCCCTTCGGAAGATCGCAGCCAGTTGATGTACGAGCTGTCTCTCAACTTGCGCGCGGTTGTCTCTCAGCGTCTTGTTCGCAAGCACGAAGTCGCGGGTCGTGTGCCTGCCGTAGAAGTGCTGATGAACACCCCGCTGATGACCGAGCTCATCGCTAAGGGTGATTTGATGGGCGTGAAGAGTTTGATGGGTAAATCTCGCGAGCTAGGGATGCAGACATTCGATCAGTCCTTGTTCGACTTGGTTAACGATGGATGGATTTCTCAGGAAGAGGCTATCCGCAATGCCGACTCTCCCAACGATTTGCGTCTGCGCTTCAAGCTCGACGGCTCCGATGAGAGCGCTTTCGATAGTGGCGGCATTAGCCTGCAGAACATCGAAGATCATCCCACCGATCGGCACGACCGTGCGGGACAAGTGATTCGCCGATAAAGCCTGCAGCAGTCACCGTTAAACTCGAATCAAAACCGCTTCAACCGAAGCGGTTTTTTTGTGATGAACTTCACGACTATCTAGGCTGGCTTGTATTTAAAGGTTTGTTAATCCGTTCTCACGTTTAGTTTTTTAATCCCTTCTGCGCAGGCAAGATGTGCTGCCTCGAAACCAACT
The DNA here is from genome assembly GCA_049607125.1 of Granulosicoccaceae bacterium. Lineage (GTDB taxonomy): Bacteria > Pseudomonadota > Gammaproteobacteria > CALCKW01 > CALCKW01 > CALCKW01. Next base: position 3,750 of record JBMYWE010000011.1, read on the forward strand.
CTGTGCCACTGCGCTTGTCTATCCACGTTTACACGATCAACGCACAAACTGAACAGTTGTGTCTGTAAAAGACAGTTGACTGGCACTTAGAGACAATATGGCCTCGCACTTTTGCGGAGTATCAAACATCGGCAATATTTTATTTACTCCAAAATTCTGTCCACCTGCAGGTAGCTCTGGTCAATGTAATCAACGATCTCGGGTGCAGCAGTTAGAGACCAAATAGGCAGCGTGAATTCGTTCACGTATCAGGTCTCGTTGGATTCAACTAATAGTCGCGCAGGAGTAACAGAGCCCTAGATAGGGATATTCGGTTTCGTTGAAACGGACGTTTTTTGTTCGTTGCGTGCCTTTAAAAAACAAATGGAAAACAGGATGAACAGAAATAAACTGCTTATGTCTGCCATGTTGGTCTCGGGCGTGGTCAGTACCGCACCGATCCAGGCTAGTTCCGTACCTAGCTCAATGGCACAAGCGATCGCTTCAGGTAACTACTCCGACCATTACCTTGCAGGCACCAAAAAATATTTGATTGCCTGGGCGGGTGATCAGATGCTTGACGGAAAAAACAAAAGCCCCATGGATACCATGTTCGGTCTGAAAGACGGGACCTTGCCCGATGCTGATTTCCTTGCCGTTATCGATGCAGATCCCTCTTCGCCCTACTACGGTCGCGTAGTCAATACTGCCGAGATGCCAGCTGTCTACGGCCAGCATCTCTTGAGTGCTACAGAAAACTTTGTAGACGATGCACTGGAAATTGGTTTGTCCAACACAGGCACAGATCAGATGATTACCAGTTTGACTAACCCGATCATCGGCAGCTTTCAAGCCGATGACGATTTACTCGGTGGGGTCCCCAACTTTCGATCTGCTGAGAATGGATTGCCTGCTGTCGTGCCAGCTCCTTCCTCAGTGCTCAACGAGCCACACCATCACACGGTATACCCGACGGTTGATCCGGCAAATGGCAATGTCTATAGCTACTATGGTGGTTTGATCTCTGCCAATATTTTTGGTTGTGACATCACCGACCCACTCAACATTAAACCAACACCCGGTAGCACGCGGGAAAATATTGCCGGTCTGCACAGTGATGTTGAAAACAATATATGTGGTTTGTCCGTCAGTGGGGCCAGCGACACGGCACTTAGTGGTACAGACGACTTGGAGCGCAATCCTAACAATGGCCACTATTTCACCACCATGATGGGTGCGGGTGGACAATACTCTTCAACAGGTGTTGTAGCCTCTAGCCTTCCCCCCGTACTGACCACACCCGGTGGTGTACTGGAATTTGATCCACTGACAAATGCAGTTGTAGGTGAGTATTCTGCTGTTCCTCAGCAGAGCGTCTATGGTCACGGCACCTATGCCAATGGCAGTGCGATGCTTGGACCTCAACGCTATGCACCACGCTTGCAAATACGTTTCGGCGGTATGGACGCCAACGGTGACTGTGTTGCGGGCAATGTACCTACTGCGCTGGAGGGGATCGAAGTTTTTAACCTCTGTGTGCCGGGTGTTGCACGCCATAACAATATTGGTGCTGATACTGCGGCACCTGACACGGGTATGTTGGCCAACCCTCATGGCATTGGTCTGCGCACAGATCTGAATGGCCGTGTTGCCAATGCCAACGGCAAGGTCACTCATCGCACACGCGGTATTATGATGACCTCAGATTACGCTGATCCCGTCTCTTTGGCATTGACCGATATGGGCGGTGATGACCCTCAGATGGCCGCTCAGCGCCACGGTACAACGGTACGTTTCTGGGATTTGGCCAACCCTCAAAAGGGCCCTTACCAAGTCATGCAGCTGCCCGATGGTCCGCGGGTAGAGATGAACCAGATTCACGAAGAGCCTGAAGGCGTGATGGCGATGCGCATGATGCACAAGGGCAAGGGGGCATTTGCTGCCTCTATGGCCGGTGGTGCGCTCTATTACACCCCGGATGTCACCGTAAAAAAGCCTGAGTTTCGCTTGGTCTACGATTTTGGTCCTGGCGCTGGTGCTTCAGTGTTCACCATCACGCAAGACGATAAGTTTTTGTTTATTCCGATTGCAGGTATCGCCATCGATGGACAGGCGCATCATGATCGTGACTACGATGGCCAGCACGATCGCCGTGTCGCGGTGCTAGATATCCGCCGTCTGACGCGCAAAGGTAATAATTACAAGTGCGATGCAGCCCCTGCCACTGCATGGGACAACAGTGGCCCAGTAAACCAGATGGGAGAAAACACAACAGTGGGGCCTGCTGGGCGTATCTATAGAAACCCTCGTGACCTACACCATGGATCGCGCTATTGGCCCAATAACGGCAAGAGCGACTGCCCTGATCAGATCGATATGGTCAACTTCAGTGGTCCGGGCGAAGATGGCTATCTGGGTACCTGGGATGACCATGCCGACAATGAGACGAGCAAAGGCGGTCCTCACTTTGTCGTGCACGACCGCAACGATAAGTACGTCGCGACGAGTAACTACTTTGTCGATCTGCGCAACTTCGCGATAAAGGACGCGGGTACGTTGATGAGTTCGCTCGGGCTGGAAGTGGCCTGGGAAAACCCCAACTCAGCATGGCCCGCAGGCAATACGGCCGGCGATGACCTACCTCCAGGTGGTATGGGCGATATGTTCGAAGAGCTGGGCATTCCCGGTGGCGTGAGCAATGCTTTGGCCGGCACAGGCTCGGTGGGTGATGACACCATTTGCATGATGCGCTGGAACCGCGGCAAGCGGAACCTCAAGCTCGACCGCCGGTTCAACCGCTACGACGGCAATTCGCCTAACGGCTGTATTGATCTCGACTTCGGTGACACCGGTCAAAAGTGGCCCGCGCGTGGTACGCGTCATGCTGATGCCGGTAACGCTACACCACATGCGATGTCATTCATTCGCCCCGGTAGCACGCGTTTCTTCACCAACGGTGAAGCGGTCAACTAAGACTCGTTGATCAGCGAGGCTCCGGCAGCTACTCCAAGCTGCAAATGGAGTTCGCCATTTAGGCGCCCCGGCTCTCGGGGCGCTTAATCTTATACACCAACGCCACAGCCAGAGAGATCAACGCCGTGAATCCAACAACAGCCACAAAAGCGAACAACCTTAAACAGCAAGTCGTTGTTTACGGTGCGGCTATTTTGAGCGCCGCTGCTATCGCTTACGCAGGTGAGGCAACATTGTTCGCCCGTCAGTCGCATGCGGCGGATAAACCCGCGATGGTCATTTCTAGTCCTGAACACAATGGCTCAGTGACTGCCGCTTCATCGCTTCGCTATATCTGCCCTATGCATCCCGAGATGCAGTCGCATGTGCACGGTGATGATTGCCCTATCTGTGGTATGAAAATGCTCGCCGACGCCAAATGCGATGTCGACAGTGGCGCGACAGCTAGTGATTTTTTGATGAAAGCGATGCCACCACGCCCTAATGTACGACTGGCCTCGGCTATGGTAAATCGCCTTGGAGTGCGTTCAGAAGTAGTAAAAATAGGAGAGGTGCGTCGGCGTGTCGAAACCCCCGGGTTTATTCAGTCGCTGAGCGACGAAGGTCGCTCGCGTTATGCGATACCTGCCGATGGACAAATAGACGCACTCTATGTCCGCCGTGCACAGTGGGTAAAAAAAGGACAGAAACTGTTTAGCTGGTCCTCGCCTATGTTGGCTAAAACACAAAAATTTCATTTGCGCTTGCTCGAGCAACTAGGCGCCGAAAGTGACTCGCTCAAAAGCGGGCGTGAGCGTTTGATGGCCTTGGGTATGAGCGAGGAAGATGTCCAAGAACTCGAGCGCAGCGGAAGAATTATCTCTTCGATTCAGGTTAGAGCGCGGCGTGAAGGGCGTGTGATGCAGCTTAGTGCGCGCGAGGGCGAAAGCTTCAAAAAAGGCCAAATGCTATTCAACGTGGGCGGCAATGTGCGCGCCACGGTGTTGGCCAATGCTTTCCAGCGAGACGCCGCCTGGATCCGACCTGGACAACAAGCGGAGATCCGACTGCAAGGGCGCGGCAAAGCTTACCCAGCGGTCGTCTCGCAAGGTGCCGTTTCCATAAACCCAAACTCCCAAAACATAGGGGTCAAGCTAAGCTTCAGCGCACCAATAGATGACGTGCGCCAGGCGATGTATGTCTCCGGTGTGATCTTCGACAAGCTTCACGACGAGGTCCTGACCGTGCCGGTGGAATCAGTCATCTGGCAGCCAGGTGGAAATCGAGTCATTTTGGATAAGGGCAAGGGCTTGTTTCAACCCGTGTTGGTGAGCCTGGGTGAAGAGGTTGACGGCCGAGTTGTTGTCCACGAAGGCTTGTCGGTGGGTGATCGTGTGGTCAGTTCAGCTCAGTTTTTAATTGATTCAGAGAGCAACTTGCGCATGGCTCTGAGCCGCTTGGATTCGCACTCGACGCACTAGCGCATGCAAAACTTAATTTCCGTATACCCGATGATTCGAGCGCTGAGCGATGATAAACCGATTGATTGAGTGGTCAGTGACCAACCGACTGGCCGTAGCCGTTGCCGCCCTTGTGATAGCAATCTGGTGTGCCAATGATCTTCGAAACATGGCACTCGATGCGTTGCCCGATCTATCGGATACGCAGGTCATCATCCGTACTTCCTTGCCGGGTCAAAACCCAACGGTTATTGAAGACCAAGTGACTTGGCCGCTATCCCAGGCGTTGCTGGCGGTTCCCGGTGCAAAGAATGTTCGTGGTTACTCCTTCCCCGGTGACTCTTTTGTCTATGTACTCTTTGAGGAAGGTACCGATCGATATTGGGCCCGCTCACGCGTGGTCGAATACCTCAGCCAAGCCAAGGCCACACTGCCGGCAGGTGCAGAGCCAATACTGGGCCCGGACGCCAATGGTGTGGGGTGGGTCTATCAGTACGCTCTGATTGACCGCAGTGGCCAACATGATCTATCGGATCTTCGCAGTTTGCAAGATTGGTACATGCGCCAAGCGCTGCAATCCGTGACCGGAGTGAGCGAGGTGGCCAGCGTTGGTGGCATGGTCAAGCAGTACCAAGTGGAACTCGATGTTGGCCGAATGCGAGCGCACGAGCTCAATCTGCAAGTCATCCGGCAGGCCATCGTCGACAACAATGCCGAGGTCAGTGGCTCAGTTATCGAGCTAGGTGAAGCCGAATACATGGTGCGTGGCCGGGGCTACCTGAGTGGCGTAGAGGACATCAAAGAAATCCCCTACCTGTTTAAACGAGAGGCCAACGTACCACTGCAAGTACAAGACTTTGCGCGGGTTAGCCTAGGGCCAGAGCAGCGCCGTGGCGTCGCCGAGCTCAACGGTGAGGGCGAGGTGGCTGGTGGCGTGGTGATTATGCGAGCTGGGGAAAATACTCTACGAACTGTAGCTGCAGTTAAAAAGCGTATCGAAGAGTTAAAGCAGGGTCTGCCCGAAGGAGTGGAAGTAGTTGAAGTCTACAACCGAGCGTCACTGATAGAGCGCGTGTTAACAACCCTAGGTGAGCGCTTGCTCGAAGAGTTTTTAGTGGTGATACTAGTGGCTTTAGTTTTTCTGCGCAGCCTGCGCGCGGGGATGGTGGTGCTTTTTACTCTGCCGGTGGCGGTGCTAATCGCCATGCAGCTGATGCGTTGGCAGGGCATTAGCGCCAACCTGATGTCGCTAGGCGGTATTGCCATTGCCATCGGCGCGATGGTGGATGCCGTGGTGGTCATGGTAGAAAATATCCACAAAAAACTGGAGTACAACAACGGTACAACAAACCGTCTCGCGCTGATTGTGGAGGCACTAAAAGAAGTTTCTCGTCCGCTGTTTTTTGCGTTACTCGTGGTTTCACTTGGCTTTCTGCCTGTGTTCGCCTTGGAGGCGCAGGAGGGGCGCTTGTTTACCCCGCTCGCCTGGACCAAGACTTGGGCCATGGCTGCTGCTACTGTACTCAGTGTGAGCTTGGTGCCAGCATTGGCCGCTTTGTTTATCCGTGGTCGTGTCAGAGCAGAGGATGACATCGCCTTTAATCGTTGCTTACAAAAAGGCTATCGTCGGAGCCTAACTTGGGTGCTCGATCACCCGCGCATGGCGTTGAGCGGGGCCCTATTACTGCTAGCTCTCAGTGTTTTTCCCTTGATGCAGTTAAAAACCGAGTTCATGCCTCCACTTGATGAAGGCGATTTGCTCTACATGCCTTCGGCGCAGCCGGGTGTTTCTGTTGGGCGCATTGCCCAGTTGGTACAGCAGACCAACAAGATGATCAAAGAAGTACCCGAAGTGGAACAGGTGTTTGGCAAGGCGGGTCGTGCCGATAGCGCCACTGACCCAGCGCCATTGTCGATGATCGAGACCTGGATCAAGCTCAAACCGCGGGAACAGTGGCGCCCGGGTGTTGATCGCCAGCATATTGTTAATGAATTGGATGCGAAGGTGCAGGTTCCGGGCTTGGTTAATTCATGGTTGATGCCTATTAGCGCGCGCTTGGCGATGTTAGAAACTGGCGTCAAAACCCCTCTGGGGTTACGTGTTGAGGGGCCTGAGCTGGCCGGCATTCAAGATATCACCGTGCGAGCCGAGGCGATCCTATCCAAACTGCCGGGCCAGCGCGGCGTGTACGCCGAGCGGCCCCAGCAAGGTCGTTATATCGATGTAGAAGTTGACCGCCGCGCGTCTGCTTTTCACGGCTTGAGCGTCAAGGAAGTACAAGACGTGATTAGCCTGGCAGTGGGCGGTGAAAACATCGCACAGACGATTGAAGGGCGTGAGCGCTACCCAATCAATCTGCGCTACCCTCGGCATGTGCGTAGCTCTCCAAAACAACTCGAATCATTGCCAGTGTTCCTAGCCACAGGCGAACAAATTCGTCTCGGCGATGTGGCCGAGGTCAGCGTGGTCCATGGTCCGGCGGTTATCCGCAGCGAAAATGCTAATTTGAGTGGATGGGTTCACATAAATCTCGATGGTACTGGCGCCACCGAATGGGTCGCTATGGCAAACCGTGCACTGCATCAACAATTGCATCTACCTGCGGGCTATTCGCTGGCGTGGGCTGGTCAATATCAGTACTTGGAGCGTGCCAAGGCCCGTCTCACTCTGCTTGTGCCTTTAGCTATTTTGTTGTCTTTTGTGATCCTCTCCGTAGCCTTGAAAAGCAACGCTAGGGCGCTGTTGATACTGGCCAGCTTACCGTTCGCCGTCGCCGGTGGTTTGTGGTTGCTATGGGCATTGGGTCACGCCGTTTCGGTCGCGGTGGTAGTAGGATTCATCGCACTCGGTGGTATTGCCATCGAATTTGCCATGGTCATGCTGGTATGGCTTGATCGTGCGGTTGAACGATTGCAACCGCAGACGGCAGAAGGAATTCGTGCTGCAGTTCTCGAGGGAGCAGCAGGACGGCTGAGACCCAAGACAATGACGTTAGTCATTCTTCTCGGTGGACTCCTGCCAGTGCTTCTCGGCTCTGGCTCGGGCTCCGAGATGATGCAGCGTATCGCCGCCCCGATGGTGGGGGGGATGATCACCGCTCCACTGATCTCTTTGTATTTGGTACCGTTGTTGTATTCAATGCATCAGCAGAAATCTCAGCCAAAACCAGATAACTATTGAAACGGGTGAGACAGATGAAATCAACGAAATTTAAGCTAAGTGCGGTTGCACTACTTTGCGCTCTGGCCAGCGGTGTCAGCATTGCTTCGACCGAGGCGCCCATGGCCCCGACTGAAATTGATACTGAACTGCAACTAGTTTTTCAGCTCATCGAGGAAAACCGCAGTGAACTGCTCGCTGAACTGATCGAAGGCTCTATTAATCTAAATGCGGCGGATCACACAGGAATGACAGCGCTACATATCGCTGCACAAGCAGGCCGCACCGATATTGCTCGCCAATTACTTGCCAGTGGCGCACCTCTAGAAAGTGAGGAAATCCGTGGCCGTACTCCCTTGCTTATCGCCGCCAGCCACGGTTATGTTGAGCTAGTCGAAATTTTGTTGGATGGCGGTGCACAGTTGCGTTCGGAGGATTCCGAGGGGGCCAACGCTATGATTCTAGCCGCGGAAGTGGGTAGTTTGGCAACTGTCGAGCTATTGCATGCGCGTGGCCTTGACCTCAACGCCACGGATGACGATGGCGCCTCAGCTATGATCAATGCAGCCTTAAGCAAAAATTTTGAGGTGGTTGATCGCTTGATCGAATTGGGTGCAGACGTCAATATCCGCGACGAGTTCGCAAACACCGCGTTGTTGGTCGCCGCCCAAAAAAATGAAACAGGCTCGGTTCGTCGCCTTGTTGAGGTGGGTGCTGGTTTACAAGTACGCGATAACCTTGACAACAATGCGCTTATCTACGCCATTTGGAAAGACAACCGCGAGTTGGTAGACCTGTTTCTCGAGCAGGGGCTCAGTGTAGAGACGACGTTTCTACAGGGGGCTACGCCGCTGATGGTGGCTGCGAGCACGGGCAACGTCGAGCTGATGCAGTACTTTATCGATCGAGGGGCCGACCCACAAAAACTTGATCAGAACGGTGCGAGCATCGCTCACTACGCCGCACGCGCCAATCGCTCGGAAGTGATCGAATTTCTAGCTGAACAAAAGCTAGAGCTCGAAGCGGTTGATGCGGCAGGCCGAACAGCGTTGATGATGGCCGCCTCTATGGGCCAGTCAGAGGTGGTGCAAGCCTTGATCGCCGCTGGTGTGGCGGTGGATACACAAGACAAACTACAGCGCACGGCCTTGTATTGGGCAGCGGATCACCAGCGTTTTGATGTGGCAAACCAGTTGATGCAAGCGCAGGCTGATACCAATTTGTCAGACCACAAAGGTGTTTCACCGCTGATGCGAACCTCGATGCTAGGCGGTTCGAGTATGGCCTTAAAACTGATAGAGGCAGGCGCAGATGTCAATTTGAAGTCCGCAGGTGATGTTTCAGCACTGGGTTATGCGGCACTCAAGGGTAATGTCGCCATTGTGAAAATACTGGTGGAGAACGATGCAGACATCAACAATACCGACACCAATGGTCGTACCCCCATCTTCTACGCTCTAGGTCGCAGCCACGTGACTATCTTGCGCTATCTTATTGAAAATGGTGCGTCCTTGGACAAGCAGGACACGCTAGGGAAATCCCTGCAAGACTATGCCGCGAGCGCAGGCCGTCCGGAGTTTGCTGAAATGGTGGCGATTAAAAGTTAGCAGCGGCTACAGACTGGACTAAGGCGGCGACTGATACAGTCGCCGCTTTTTTGCAAACCCCGAGGCCTTAGCGCGTTGGTGAGGCCAGCCACTGACCCCGTAACACCACACCCGCACAGCGGCCTTTTAATGGCAGTGAAAGCCAAGGAGAGTTTTTGCCCTTGCTGTGCATTGCCTCGGCCTCTAGTGTCCAGCGCTGCTCGGTATCCAATACGCAGATATCAGCGGGCGCGCCGATATCCAAGCGACCGTAGGGAAGCGATAACGCCTGCGCGGGGCGGTAGCTGACCCAGCCCAGGCAATCACTGAGGCTCACTTGCATTTTTTCGCCCAGCGCTAGAACCAGCGCGGCAAAGGTATCGAAGCCCGTGGCGCCGTAGCTGGCACTGTCAAAAGGCACGGCTTTGCCGTCTACACTCACCGGCCGGTGATCCGAGCAAATGCCGTCTAACGTGCCATCCATGAGTGCCTCTCGTAAACCATCGCGGTCTTGTACGCTGCGCAGCGGTGGCATGAGTTTGCAGTGGTTGTTATAGCCGGTCAGGGCAGTGTCGGCCAGCATGAGATGGTTGATGCTGGCATCGGCGCTAATGGCGAGTCCGTCTGCCTTGGCTTGACGCACCAAGCCGGCACCGCGGGCGGTGCTCAAGCGTGAAAAATGCACACGGGCACCTGTGTTGGCCGCTAGCTCCACTATCTGTGCAATAGCGACTGTCTCTGCCGCTGAAGGGATGCCGTTCAATCCCAGGCGTTGAGCCACAGGCCCCTCATGGGCGCAGCCGTCGGCAAGTAGCCAGCTGTTGCAAGGTTGTAATATGAGTGGAATGCCAAAATTGGCGGCGTACTCCATTGCCCGGCGCAAAATGCGGGTGTCTTGGATGGGCATGTCGGCTTGACTAGCGCCAATACAGCCCACCTGCATCAGTGTTTGGATCTCGCTGAGTTGCGTGCCCTCTAGGCTGTGGGTAAGAGCGGCAAATGCTCGCACGCGTGACGTACCAGCCTGCCGAGCCAAACCGCGGATCAATTCCACTGTGGCGGCTTGATCGAGGGTGGGAGAGGTGTCCGGTGGAATACACACCGTGGTGATGCCGCCATAGGCGGCTGCCGTAGTTTCGCTGACAATATCACCGCAGTGGCCGATACTGGGGCTGCCGGGTCTGGCCCACAGATCGACAAAGCCGGGGCAGAGTACTTTACCGCGCATGTCCAAGCTCAGGTCGTAGTCTGCGGTGGGATCGGCAGCGGCAATTAGCTCGCCGTGAACCGCTATATCGGCCAGCTCGTCGCGCCCGTTGGCAGGGTCTATCAAACGTCCGCCTTTTAGTAGTATCCGGCTCATAGGGCTTGTTCTCCGGCTGCGGTGTTACCCATGGCGATTGACATCACGGCCATGCGCACGGCAATACCATAGGTGACTTGCTTCAAAATAACACTCTGCGGTCCGTCGGCTACTGCGCCGTCTATCTCCACGCCTCGATTGGTCGGGCCGGGGTGCATAACAATAGCATCAGGCTTGGCATATTTGAGGCGCTGGTTGTCTAGACCGTAGTGACGAAAATACTCCGAGGTTGAGGGCAACAGTGCACCACTCATACGCTCGTTCTGTAAGCGCAGCATGATGGCCACATCGACATCGGCCAGCCCAGTTTTCATGTCTCTGTAGATTGTCACCCCCAGCTCTTTGAGCTCTTCGGGCAGCAAAGTAGTGGGTCCGACCGCACGTATGTCGGGGACGCCGAGTGTTTTAAGCGCGTGTATCTGTGACCGGGCCACCCTAGAGTGCAAAATGTCGCCGACAACCGCCACGCTGAGTTGGGTGAAATCTCCCTTAAAGCGACGGATGGTGAACATGTCGAGCATGGCTTGTGTAGGGTGTGCGTGGCGGCCATCGCCAGCGTTGATCACGCTCACGCGCGGCTCCACGTGCTGCGCGATAAAATGCGCCGCGCCTGACTCGGCGTGGCGTACCACAAACATATCGCAGAGCATCGCTTGCAAATTGTTTAGGGTGTCCAGCAGCGACTCGCCTTTTGAAGTCGCCGAGCGCTGTATGTCGATATTGAGCACATCAGCTGACAATCTTTGGGCCGCCAGCTCAAAGGTGGAGCGGGTGCGGGTACTGTTTTCAAAAAAGAGATTGGCCACGGTGCGCCCGCGCAGCAGCGGAACCTTTTTTAGCCCTTGGTCACTCGCGCCCATAAAGCTCTCGGCGGTGTCGAGAATGTGGGTGAGTGTTTCCCGGTCGAGGCCCTCTGTGGTGAGAAAGTGGCGCAGCTTGCCGTCACGGTTGAGCTGGATTTGATCAAACTCGCGCTGCGCTTCGGCTTGTTTGAGTGGATTCATTCGGGTTCTCCTTCAAGCTGCAGCGACAGAGGGTCGGTAAGAAGCTTTATTTGCTGACCGGGTTTTAGATCAACCGAGGCTCCCGCCACGTCGGCACGAATGGGTAGTTCGTGGCCGCTGCGCTCTACCAAGCAGGCCAGTACGACCCGAGAGGGGCGGCCGTAGTCGAATATCTCGTTCAGTGCGGCGCGCACGGTGCGGCCGCTGTAGAGTACGTCGTCGACTAGGATGACGTTTCGATCCTCGAGCTGTTGCGGCAGGTCTGTTGCCCCCACGCGCGGGTGCAGTCCGATGCGGCTAAAATCGTCCCGGTAGAAACTGATCGACAACATGCCCAGCGGCTCGCTCAGACCCAATCGCGCATGCAGCGCTTTGGCTACATCCACACCGCCCGTGTGTATGCCAATCATGGCGCATTCGCTCAGCTGTGCCCCTAAATTATTGCGCAACTTCTCGGCCATCTCGTCGAGCATAGTCTCAGTGCGGGCTGTATCGGCAAATATCATGCGGAGCCTCCGGCTTCTATCCAGTGTTGTAATATGAGAGCGGCAGCAATTTTATCGGTGTCGCCTTTATCGCTGCGCCGTCGGCCCTTGCCGCGGTTGTCTCGCAGAATGCTCTCGGCCTGGCGTGAGGTGGTGCGCTCGTCGGCCTCAAACACCGGCAGCGCAAAGCGACCGTGAAGTTGACGGCCAAATTTTGCGGCGCGTGTTGTCATGGCGCTGTCGCTGCCGTCCATATGGCGGGGTACACCCACAACCAAGGCGGCGGGTTGCCACTCTTCGAGGTGTTTTTTGATGGCCGCCCAGTCGATGCTGCCGTCTTTGCTGTAGACGGTGGCTAATGGCGAGCACAAACCGGTCTCGCGATCACCTATCGCCAGGCCAATACGGCGTTCGCCAAAGTCAAAGCCAAGCAGCGTGTTTTTGCCCATGGTCAGGCGTGACCCGCGTCGGGTGAGAGTTGTGCCGGATCAATACCCAGCAGAGCCACTGCTGCTTGCCAGCGTTGTGCAGGTGGTAAATCGAAGAGGATGCTCAACTCGGTGGGGGCGGTTAGCCAGCTGTTGGCAGCTATTTCTTGCTCCAATTGGCCACCGGCCCAGCCCGCTCGGCCCAGCGCTAGCAGCATTTGCTCTGGGCCTTCACCGCGAGAGATAGCCTCGAGTAGGTCGCGGGAGGTGGTCAGTGCTACTTCGTCACTGATTGCGGCGCTGGCGTCGTAATCTGCAGCGCCTCGGTGTAGCACAAAGCCGCGCTCTGCCTCCACCGGCCCGCCGCGCATCACCTGGCGTTCCATGGTGCCGGAGGGTACGGGCAGAGCCAGCTGCTCCAGTACTTGATCGAGTGACATATCAATGGGATCGCTCAGCACAATGCCGCTGGTGCCTTCCTCGGTGTGCTCAAAGATATAAGTGACGCTCTGGTTAAACCAAGGGTCGTCCAGAGAGGGCATGGCGATAAGGAGTTGATTGCTGAGATTCATACCGCCAATTCTACGCGTGGCGGCGTCTGGGTGCACTCTCTCTGAGAGTCGCGAGTTACTCTTCGCTGCTCAGGCCCGCGTCGCTGTCGAACTCCCACGTGCGCGTGATGTAGAGGATGTCAGCGCGATCGCGTAGTTCACCTTTTAGCGGGTCAAAAGGAGCGGCGAGGCGCACGATATTTTGCGCCGCTTCGTCAAGCGCCGCGATACCTGAGGAGTGGCGTAGGTCGATCTTGGCGATGCTGCCATTTTTATTGATGCCGACGGTCAGTAGCAGGCGACCTGACAAGCCTTTGGTGCGTGCCACTTCGGGATAGTTGAGGTTGCCGATACGCTCGACCCGCTCGACCCAGTTAAACATGTAGGCGGCGGCATTGGCCTCTTTGGTGCGCGCGGAGATAAACTCTTTGCGAGGGCGTTCGGCGTACTGGTTGAGCAGCTCGTCGAGCTCGGCGCTCAATCGAGCGATCTCGAGGTTGGCGTCTATATCGTGCTCGCTGATCTTCAGCTTGGGCTTGGACTCTGGCTTGGAAACTTCTTGCGTTTGCACCGAGTACTCGGAGAACAGCTGAGTTAGGATGGTTTCTTCTTCGAGCTCTTGCGGGGCGGGAGCTGAGGCCTCTAGCGGCACAGGGGCGACTCCGTTGGTGTCGATGCGCTCAGTGCCCTGAAACGGTGTGGTGGGGCGGTCGCGGTCGTCTGTGTTGCCACCGCCGTCCTGCGAGACTTGCGCCAGATAACTGGCGTCCTCGGGCGTGTCCTCACCGGGGGACTGAACCAGTATCACCTCGAGTGTTGGCGGTACCTTGACGACGTTTTTGATCGCCACAAAGCCCAGGCCGAGAATCA
>JBMYWE010000012.1:0-16758 GCA_049607125.1 Granulosicoccaceae bacterium
CGCAATAGCGAGCTGACCCATGAACTGGCACAACTGGTTCAAAGCGTCGGTTCGGCCACGGACATAGGCAAATCCGCGATGGGCGACGTGGTCAGTTCGATGGACATGATCTCGGAACACTCAGAGAAGATCAGCCAATTCACCGAAATCATCGACCAAATCTCTTTTCAGACAAACCTACTGGCACTCAATGCCGCCGTGGAAGCTGCTCGCGCTGGCGAACAAGGCAGAGGCTTTGCTGTGGTCGCCACCGAAGTACGCGCGCTAGCCCAGCGATCTTCAGATGCCGCCAGCGAGATCACCGATTACATCGCTCAGTCTGAAAAAAGCATTCTGCAAGGTCGTGAATCGGTGACCAACGCCAACGACAGCATGGAAAAAATAGACAACAGCGTCACTTCCCTCTCAGAAGTGGTGCAAACCGTCTCCGATACCACTTCGTCGCAGGTGACCCGTCTACAGGGAGTACACGGTTCACTCAGCGAACTCAGCGAGTTTGGCGAGCGCTACGAGGCGATGTCGGAGGAAGTTCTCAAAGTGTCAAACGAAATCACCGATGACACCGACTACCTGACGGCAACGGTAAAAACGTTCAAGCTGACCAACTCCGAATTCACCCACCCCTTTCATCGCCACGTTTGTGGCCTAGCCACACAAGCGGCCAAACGCGTAGGCGAAGAACTGGCACGAGCTATCGCAGCTGGTCAACTCAATGAGCAAGATCTGCGCGAACCAAGCTACAGCCCGATCAGCAATACCAACCCCGAAAAATACAACACTGGATTTGATGGCTACTGCGACAAAATCCTGCCGCCAATCCAGGAAGCGCTGCTGGAGTCTGACACCGACATCGCCTATGCAATTACGGCTGATATCAACGGATATGTACCCACACACAACAACGTCTTTTGCCAACCGTTAACCGGCGACACCAAAAGAGACATTGTAGGCAACCGCACCAAACGGCTCTTTTCAGATCACGTGGGCCGCACGGTTGGCAAGCACACCAAAGACTACATGCTGCAAGTCTATCGCCGGGATACCGGAGAGATCATGTTCGATATGTCCGTGCCTATCTATATCAACGGTTGGCACTTCGGTGGATTTCGCATCGGCTATTTGATCAAGAACTAGGGCTACCCCGTCGGCGCCCGCACAGGCAGCAAGAGGGTTGCTGTTTGAAGTTTTGCCTGAACCCGCTCAGATGGCAACTTCAGAATCTGCGAAGTTATCCAAACCCTACCTGGACGAGTAGCCTGTATGAAGCGGAGCGACATCCGAGGAAGGATATACCATCGACGCTCGGCTAGAGAGCTGCTCCATTCACCCAAATTAACCCCAGTCCCAAACAAATACCTAGGGTGTTGTGGGTTAAAGCACTGGCGCATGCAAGCCCTTGCGGACGAACATATGACCTAGAGCCTATCTCTCAGCGAATACCAAGTCATGGCCAATTTGAGCAATGGAGAACGCAGAGCCGCCCCACCAGGGAATGGCCAGGTGGGTACGCTCGCCATCACATCAAAACGTTCTGCTGTTGTACTAATAACCTCACTGCAGAGCTGCCCTGCTAGAGTGGCCATGGCAACACCGTGACCTGAGAAACCGCTGGCGCTCAAAATGTTAGGGCTCAGCCTTTCCACATGTGGCAGACGGTTGACCGTCACCCCGAGCGTGCCGCCCCAAGCGTAGTCAATTTTGGTGTTTTGCAATTGAGGGTACACCGTGAGCATGTGCTTGCGCACTAGCCCAGCGATGTCGCGCGGGAAATTGTAGCTGTAGCTTTCACCGCCGCCAAATAACAGGCGATGATCATCCGATAAGCGATAGTAGTTAATCACAAACTTGCTGTCGCCTACGGCCACATCGTCGCGGATCAGGCTGCGTGCCTGCTCTTTTCCAAGCGGTTCAGTGGCCACTATATAGTTGTTGATCGGCATCACCCGAGCAGCGACTCGCGATTGCAGCTTGCCCAAATAACCGTTACAGCCCAGCACCACAAACTTGGCCCTTACCTGCCCCGATGCCGTGTGCACTAGGGCGGGCTCTCCCTCATCCAGCTGGAGCACCTGTGTTTTTTCAAACACCCGCACACCCGCTTGCATCGCTGACTGTGCCAGCCCCAGCGCAAATTTTAACGGATGGACGTGGCCAGCCCCCTTATCCAGCGAGCCACCGTGGTAAGCCTCAGTGCCCAAGTGCTCGCAAATTTGCCGTCGGTCAAGTGGCTCCACTTGATCGTAGCCGTAGTGTTTGTGCAAGTGTTCGGCATACTCGTGGCTTTCGGCTACGGCGCTGGCTTTGAGTTCTGCGTGGATTATTCCAGGCTTGTATTCAGCGTCGATGCAGTGATGCTCTATCAAGGAGCGCACTAGAGCCTTTGAGTCTTCTCCAATTTGCCAGAGTTGTTGCGCCGCCTCTTGCCCGAGCTGTGCCTCCAATGCATCTTGCTCTACCCGTTGGCCACTGCCTACTTGCCCGCCGTTGCGCCCGCTGGCACCCCAGCCGACGCGATGCGCATCGAGAAGCACCACATCATAACCGGCCTCGGCCAAGTGCAAAGCACTCGACAATCCCATATAACCACCACCCACCACGCAGACATCGCATTCAATGCTCTCGGCGAGTTCGGGACGCGTTGGCAACAGCTCGCAGGATGCGGCGTAGTAGCTGTCGGGGTATTCACCCCGACGGTCGTTGGCGTAGAGAATATCGACGGACATTAGGCGGCCTGATACTTTCCTTCACGTTTGAGGGTCTCGAGCGTCTGATCCAGAGCTTGGCGAGCTCGCTCGACCAGCTGATCAACCTCGGCTTCGCTGATGACCAGCGGCGGCGAGACGATCATCGTGTCACCCACGGCACGCATAATAAGTTGATGATCGAGACACGCGCTGCGACAAACACCACCGGCGGCACCAGCCTCTCCGGCAAACTTGGCGCGTTTTGCCTTGTCCGGGGTCAGCTCAAGGGCCCCCATCAATCCAATGTTACGCACTTCACCCACCAAGGGGTGATCTGCAAGCGTGCCCCATTGCTTGCTAAAGTAAGGACCTATACTGTCGGCCACGCGTGCCACAATACCTTCCTCGTCTAGAATACGTAGGTTCTCCAGCGCCACAGCAGCTGCCGTAGGGTGCGCCGAGTAGGTGTAACCATGATTAAAATCGCCGCCGTGTTCGGTCAGCACTTCAACCACCGCATCACTCACTAGAGACGCGCCAATGGGTAAGTAGCCACTGCTCAGCCCCTTAGCCACAGTAATAATGTCAGGCTCCAAGCCCAGTGTCTGAGAGGCGAACCACTGCCCTGTGCGACCAAAACCGGTGATTACTTCGTCGGCAATAAACAAGATGTCGCGCTCTTTGCAAATGCGCATGACCTCAGGCCAATAGCTGCTCGGTGGCACGATGACCCCGCCCGCTCCTTGAATAGGTTCAGCAATAAATGCAGCGACCTTGTCCTCACCGATCTTATCTATCTGTGCTTCAAGTGCGCGTGCACGCTCCAGACCGAAAGCCTCGGGGTCCGCATCGCCGCCCTCGCCATACCAATAGGGTTGGTCTATGTGCACAATGCCCGCAATAGGTAAACCACCTTGGGCGTGCATGGGTTTCATGCCGCCAAGACTACCTGAACCCATAGCCGAGCCGTGGTAGGCGTTCTTGCGCGAGATAATGACACTCTTTTCGGGTTTCCCCTGACAAGCCCAATAGTGGCGCACCAGTCGGATATTGGTGTCGTTTGCCTCGGAACCCGAACCGGCAAAAAAAGCGTGGTTGATATTGCCCGGTGCCAGCTCGGCCAAGCGCGCGGCTAAAAGTACCGCGGGCGGATGAGTGCACTGAAAAAAAGTGTTGTAGTAGGGCAGCTCTTGCATTTGACGATGCGCAACTTCAGCGAGCTCATTGCGACCGTAGCCAATGTTCACGCACCATAGCCCCGCCATGCCATCGAGAAAGGGTTTACCGTCGTTGTCATAGACGTACACGCCGTCGGCGCGCGAGAGCACACGTGCACCGGCCGCGTTGAGCTCTTTGCGGCTGGTGAACGGATGCAAATGATGCGCGGCATCTAGGGCTTGTAATTCTTCCGTGCTCATGTTGTTGGAAAGCATGTCAAATTCTCTCAAGAGTTAAACGTTAAGCAACAAGTGATCGCGTTCCCAAGGGCTGATAACCTGGTTGAACTCTTCTAACTCGTAGCGTTTGATAGTTTTGTACAGTTTGCAGAAATCCGGGCCTAGCATTTCCCTCAGCTCTATGTCTTGCTCAAAAACTTCCAGTGAGCTGTAGAGATCTCGAGTGAGCGTGGGTGCTCCGTCATTGGAATAAGCATCGCCGCGTACAGCTTGGGTTGGTTTGAGCTCGGCCATCATACCCAGATAACCGCAGGCCAAACTCGCTGCAATGGCGAGGTATGGGTTGCAATCCATGCCTGCCACGCGGTTTTCAACACGGCGAGCCTCGGGTTTGGATAAGGGCACACGCAAGCCAGCTGAACGATTGTCCTTGCCCCACTCTAAGTTGATGGGCGCAGAGCCACCCACCACAAAGCGGCGATAAGAATTGACGTAGGGAGCCAATACCGCCAAGGCAGCGGGCAGATGTTTTTGCTGCCCTCCCAAAAAACCATCAAACAGGGCAGTTGGCTCGCCGTTCTCTGCACTGAACAAGTTTTGCCCCGTTTTGAAGTCGACCACACTCTGATGAATGTGCATCGCGCTCCCGGGCTGGTCTTCCATGGGCTTGGCCATAAAAGTGGCAAAGCACTCGTTGCGCAGCGCCGCCTCGCGAATACTGCGCTTGTAAAAAAATACCTGGTCGGCCAAGGCCAAGGGGTCGCCGTGCATCAAGTTGATTTCAATCTGCCCCGCACCACCCTCTTGAATGATGGTGTCTATTTCAAAGCCCTGTGCCTCGGCAAAGTCGTAGATATCGTCGATCACCAGACCGTACTCATCCACAGCGCTCATGCTATAGGCTTGGCGGCCCACTCCCTTGCGGCCGGTTCGGCCAATCGGAGGCTCTATAGGCATATTGGGATCGACGTTTGGCTTGGTCAGATAGAATTCCAACTCCGGCGCCACCACGGGCTTCCAACCCTGGGCATGGTAGAGCGCCACCACCCGCTTGAGCACGTTGCGCGGCGACATGCCCAGTGGTTTTCCTGCGCTGTCGTAGATGTCGTGCACCACTTGCAAAGTGACATCGCCAGTCCACGGCACGGCCGTGGCCGCCTCAAAGTCGGGCACCAGCACCAAGTCGGCCTCGGTCCACTCAAGGTCGTCGTCAAAGTCAGCGTAACCCCCAGTGATAGTTTGAAAAAATATAGAAATTGGCAGATAGAGCTGCTCGGATTTGGCGAACTTGGCCGCGGGCATGGCCTTTCCGCGGGCGACACCTGCAAGATCGGAGACAATACACTCCACCTCGTCCAGTCGTCTGCCATCTAGCCAGTGACGAAACGCCTCTGGCAGGCGATCAATCCATTCCAAATTTGAGCTCATGGTCGATTCCAAGAAATTGTTGCTACAGTTAGTCGATCTATTCTAGTGTCGGGACGAGGGTCATTCACTTAACTGATCTGGTTTCCCCCGGTGCGCAACCCAAGCCGCCAGACCCACGCCCAACGCCACAATCAGTATCATCAGGGTTGCCAGCGCATTCACATCAGGGCTGACACCGAGCCTGACCTTGGAGAAGATCAGCATCGGCAGGGTGGTCGCTCCTGGGCCAGAGACAAAACTCGCGATAACTAAATCATCGAGTGACAAAGTAAAGGCCAACAGCCAACCCGAGACTAGAGCGGGTGCAATAGCAGGCAAAGTGATATCCCAAAAGACTCGCAACGGCGTAGCGCCTAGGTCCATTGCCGCCTCTTCTTGGTCGCGGTCCATATCCGCCAGCCGCGCTTGCACCACCACGGCCACAAAGGCCATGCAAAAAGTGGTGTGGGCGATAATAATCGTGGTCAGTCCGCGACCTGCGGGCCAACCAAAGGCGGACTCCATCGCCACAAAAAGCAACAACAGAGACAAACCTGTAATCACTTCGGGCATCACCAATGGAGCCGAAATCATGCCGGTGAGTAGTGTCTTGTTTCGGAATCGTCCAAAGCGCTGCAACACCATGGCGGCTAGCGTGCCAAGCACTAGCGCTGAGGTGGCGCTGATCGCTCCAATTTTAAAACTCATCCAAGCGGCAGTCAGTATTTGCTCGTCGCGCAGCAGTTCACCGTACCATTTGGTAGAAAACCGGCTCCACACGGTAACGAGTCGAGACTCGTTAAAACTAAAGACTACAAGGGAAATAATAGGCACATAGAGGAACGCGAACCCGAGCGTGGCGACGACCAATAAGAAAGAAGGTTTTTTGATCATGCGTGCGACTCCTCTGCCTGCTGAGCCAATCGCAACAGCATGATAGGCACGACCAAGACCACCAACATCACCGTCGCCACAGCAGACGCCACCGGCCAATCGCGGTTGGAGAAAAATTCGTTCCACAAAACCTTGCCAATCATTAAAGTATCAGGCCCACCGAGCAGCGCGGGGATGACAAACTCTCCCACCACAGGGATAAACACCAGCAGACAGCCGGCCACCATACCGGGAATCGAGAGCGGCAGCGTCACCGATAAAAAGGCAGACACAGGCTTGGCCCCTAAATCCGCCGCCGCCTCCAACAACGTGCCATCTTGCTTTACCAAGCTGGTGTAGAGCGGCAGTATCATGAACGGTAAATAGGTGTAAACCACTCCGATATACACCGCTAAGTCAGTCTGCATTATCTGCAGAGGTTGGTCGATGATGCCCAGACCCATCAAGGCATTATTGAGCAGCCCATTGGGTTTGAGGATGCCTATCCACGCGTAGACCCGCAGCAGGAATGAGGTCCAGAAAGGCAAGATAACCAGCATCAACAGAATGTTGCGATTCTTGGGAGAGGCGCGTGCAATGACCAGCGACATAGGATAAGCCACCAGCAAACACAAAAGCGTGGATACAAATGCTATTTTTATCGATTGCAAATAGGCCGTTAGGTAGAGGTCGTCCTCGAAGAGGTAAAAGTAGTTGGCAATGTTTAGCGCGAAACTCAACACGCCCTCCTCGTCCCACTCCATAATAGGCAGGTACGGTGGGCGAGCGATCGCCGCCTCCGAGAGCGACAACTTGAAGACGACGCCAAACGGAATAAGAAAGAACACCAGCAACCAGATCATCGGTATGGCGATAACCAGCGTTTTACCGCTGGGTATCCAGCGTCTCGGACTCGTCGCCCCACTCACGACGGCAGTACCACGCCGGCATTGCTACCCCAGCTCACAAACACGCGCTCATCCCACATGATTGGGCTTTCCTCGAAACGATTGAGGTTGGGCTGAGTAACTTTTATCTGCTTACCGCTGTCCAAGTTGATGCGATACACCGACAAGCTGCCCATATAGGCCACCTCTTCGACAGTCCCTTCAACGACATTGTGCGGCTGCTCCGGTCGCTCTTTGGCGATGCGGATTTTTTCTGGTCGCAACGCGTACCACATGCGCTGACCATGACTACAACTTACCCCATGGCCAACATGAATTTCCAACCCTGCTTCGCGGCTATCGAGCTTCATGTGGTTTTCTTCGTCAGCGCTGACGCGCCCTTCAAATAGATTCACGCTGCCGATAAAATCGGCGACAAATCGCGAACTGGGGTATTCATACACATCGCGCGGTGTGGCCACTTGCACTAACTTGCCGTCGCCCATCACCGCAATGCGAGACGCCAAAGTCATCGCCTCTTCTTGGTCGTGCGTCACAACCACGAAGGTGATGCCGAGCTCGTCTTGCAATTTCATCAGTTCAAACTGGGTTTCTTCACGCAGCTTTTTATCCAACGCCCCCAGTGGTTCGTCCAACAACAATAGCTTGGGTTTTTTCGCCAGCGCACGGGCCAGAGCTACTCGTTGTCGCTGCCCACCCGACAACTGATGCGGCTTGCGCCCGCCCATGCCCTCTAGCTGTACTAGAGCTAGTAATTCTTCAACCCGCTCGTTGATTGCTGCCTTGGCCATACCGTCGCGCGCCAAGCCATAGCCAATATTTTTTCCAACTGTCATATGCGGGAACAAGGCATAGGACTGAAACATCATGTTCACGGGCCGTTCATAAGGCGGCACTTGCGACATATCTTGCCCGTCAATTTCAATCGTGCCTGCGGTGGGCGTTTCAAAACCACAGAGCATTCTCAAGAGGGTTGTTTTGCCCGAACCAGAGCCTCCCAAGAGGCAAAAGAGCTCACCCTTGTAAATGTCGAGATCTATACTGTCGACCGCTTTCACCGCCCCGTAGTGGCGTGAAATACCGCGTATACGAATAAAAGGTTCAACACTGGGATCTTTCCAAGGTTGGCTTTCGAATGGCGATACTTTTTTTTCAGTCACGAAGCTCTCCGGCAATGAAAGAAATAGGCGGCAATGGACTACTCGGGCCAACGCCATAGCTTGTTAGCAGCGAATCAGAGATAGAAACTAAAATAAGGATGAGAAGACAAATACTCCGGCCCCCTCACCTTGGCCCTTGCTAGTGCAGCAATCGCACAAGTTCTCGCCGGCGACTAGAATAACCGGCGAGCTCTATCTGAGCTTGTCGAGCGACTACTTGCCCGTGGTGACGCGAGTCCAGACGCGGGTCAACGCGCGATCCTGCTTTGAGTTGTAGACCTGCCCAGCCCACAGCTTGCTCTTAGCTTCTTCGGTAGGAAAAATCCCGGGGTCAGCTGTAATTTCTGGATCAACCAGAGGCATAGATGCCTTGTTGGCGTTGCCGTACCAGACGTAGTTGGTGATATCGGCTGTAATCTGAGCGTCCATCACAAAGTCAATGAATTTGTGCGCCGCATCCGGGTTGGGTGCGTCCACGGGGATCGCCAGCAAGTCAAACCACTGCAGAGCACCCTCCTTGGGGATGACATAGGCGATCTCGACACCATTTTCGGCCTCAGCCGCGCGAGCTTGCGCTTGGAAGATATCTCCGGACCATCCCACTGCCACACAGGTGTCGCCGTTGGCGAGGTCAGAGATGTATTGTGACGAGTGAAAATACTTGATGTGCGGGCGGACGGAGGCCAACAATTCACCGGCCGCTTGGAAATCTTTCTTGCTGGTAGATCGAGGGTCTAGGCCGAGGTAGTTCATCGCGGCGGGGACTATCTCAGTCTTGGCGTCGAGCATGCTGACCCCGCAATCGGCTAATTTACTGACGACTTCGGGATTGAAGACCAAGTCCCAGCTATCGAGTGGCATGTCGCCCAAGCGCTCGGTGACCGCCTCGACATTAAAACCGATTCCCGTCGTGCCCCACAGGTAGACAATAGAGTGCGCGTTGCCTTCGTCGTACTTGGCAGCAGTCGCCATCAATGCCTCATCCATATTGCCCAAGTTGGACAGCTTGGACTTATCCAGCTTTTGGTAGGCGCCTGCAGCGACTTGGCGTTGCAAGAAGTCGGAAGTGGGAACGACTAGGTCGTAACCGCTGTTGCCTGCCAACATTTTGGCTTCTAAAACTTCGTTGGAATCGTAGACATCATAGTTGACGTCTATACCGGTGGCCTGCTCAAACTTACTGATCGTATCTTCGGCAATGTAGTCCGACCAGTTGTAGATATTGAGCGTTTCAGCCTGGGCAACTTGCGCTGCTAGCAATGCCGCGACAGATGTTAATACAGTCTTTTTCATGCCTCGTTTCCCTTGTTGGAACTTTGCTTATATCATCGCGCAACGCGATGACCACTAGTGAACTAAACAGCATCCAAGTAGCTGCGAATCTCTTGATCGCTGACCATTGAAGCCAGCCCCTCAATCTCTTGCTCCTTGCAGCCAATCAGCATTCTGCGCAGCGTAGAGTTGAAGACCTGCTCCATCATGCCCCCCTGCGAAAATGCATCAAGCGCAGCTTGCCACGACAACGGCAAGCTCTCCAAACCAGCGGTATACGCATCGCCCTCGATGGCGGGCGGACACCTCATTTTTTGTTCCATCCCCAATAACGCCGCACCCAGTACCGCAGCGATCACCAAGTAGGGGTTACTGTCGGCCCCCGCCGCACGGTGCTCTATACGACGCGCTTTGTGTGAACCACCGGGGATACGTACCAACGCTGTGCGGTTTTCGTAGCCCCAGCCTATAGCGATAGGCGCGTGAGTGTTGGGCCGAAGCCGCCGGTATGAGTTTAAGTGTGGGGCAAAGATCAAGGTACTTTGGGCCGCTGCAGCCAGACACCCTGCAACGGCATGACGCAAAGCATTTGTCCCCTGCTCGCCGCCGTCGTCAAAGATATTCTGACCGTCTTTGTCGAGCACGCTGAAATGCAAGTGCATGCCGTTGCCGGAGCGCTCGCCGTAGGGCTTGGCCATGAAACTGGCACGATAACCGTGAGAACGAGCGATGCCCTTGACCAAGCGCTTGAACAACATCGCGTCGTCGGCCGCACGCAAAGGGTCATCGACGTGCAGCAAATTTATTTCGAACTGACCGTTGCCGTTTTCAGCAATGGCCGCGTCGGCAGCAATGCCCTGCTCTTCGCATGCTCGGTAGACATCGCTCAGAAATTGTTCGTAGGCCTCGAGTTCATCGAGGGAGTACAGCGCACCGCCCTCAGAGGGTCGGCCACTGATGGGCGAGGACGGAGGCTGCGGCTGGCCAGCTTCATCCAGCGCGGCATCGAAAAGATAAAACTCTAGTTCGGTCGCCACTACCGGTGTTAAGCCCACTTGCTTGTATTGTTCGACCACGCGCGCCAGTGCGCGGCGCGGATCGCCGGTTGAATCACTTCCGTCTTCAGACAACATCCACAGTGGCACCAGGGCTGACGGAGACTCGAGCCAAGACAAAGGCAGTGGTCCGCGACCGGTGAATTCACAGACGCCGTCACCGTCCCCTGTTTCAAACACCTGCTCGGCACCAATGACATCCTCGCCCCAGATGTCTATGCCGAACGCTGACAACGGCATGCGTACACCGCCCCCCAATTTCTCTGCTTGCTCGCGCGGAATAAGCTTTCCGCGCAACAAGCCATTGAGGTCACATATAGCTACCTGAACACGCTCGATATCGGGGTGTTGAGCAAACCATTGCTGCAGTTGCTCGTCCGCAGACGCGGGACTTTCACTCATTTTCTCACCAATGTGATCACATTGATTCCAACATTATCACAAATGAGTTAAAGTACACACTAATTTCATCAACAAGCACAATTATGCAGACAGCGGCACTATTCAGCGGACCTCCCAGGCAGTGGCACCTACCCGAGCCACCGCACAGCGATCATACAACCGCTCAAGAGTATGCTTACGCGCGACTGCGCTACGCTATTTTGGTCGGCGGGGTACCGCCGGGTGTGGCACTGACAATACGTGGCATAGCCACAGAGCTGTCTCTGAGCCCAACGCCCGTGCGTGAATCGCTAAAAAGGCTCTGCTCAGAGGGCGCGCTGTTGCTGCAGAGCAATCGGCGAATTATCACCCCACCCATGACACCCGCTCGCCACCAAGAACTGATCAGCACCCGAATTGCCTTGGAGCAATTGGCTGTCAGGCACGCCATCCCCTTTATAACTGACAACGATATCGACCAGTTACTCGCCATAGACCTACAGATGGACCAAGCGATACTGGATCAAGACTACATTCTATTGGTCACGTTAAATCAGCAGTTTCACAGCACCCTCTATGCGCTAAACCCAGAACAAGTGTGTTTGCCAATGATCGAAAGTGTCTGGTTGCAACTTGGTCCCTACAACCGTGTAGCGGCAGAGCTGGCGGGTGAGCTCACCATGGAAGACTGGCACAAACATTTGCTTCAAGCACTGCGCCAGCGCGATCCGGAGCTCGCCGCCGAGGCAGTCGCCAGCGATATCAACCAGAGCAGTGACTCCCAGCTACGAGCGGTGGTTACCAAGCCGTAGCCGCCACGCTAAGGCCAAAAGCAGAGAGCCCAGCAAATAGATTGACGCTGCACCGACAGATTTACTCGCGGGCTCGTCTTCAGAATGACCTTGGTTTTCAGCCCGCTGTTCTGGGTCGACATCAAGCCCTTCAAAACTTAACGCCGCACCCTCTACCACATTGTGTACTGGCTTCGTGTAACTAGCCACGCTTGTAAAAACATCGTAGTGCTCAGCCAAACCGCATCCGACTCCCCAGCTAACCACCCCGAGTAAAATCGCTTGACCATCGCGCTGCCAGACCAAAGGCCCACCTGAATCACCAAAGCAAGTACCTGCCCCCAACTCTCCACCGGCACATATCATGTCGTCTTCGATCGGCTCTGCGGGCATTGCTTGCCGACAGCTCTGACGGTCAATCAGCTGCATCTGGACGGTGTAGGCGCGATAGGTCATCGAGCCCGATCCACTGCTTCCTCCAGCCGAGACAATGTTCTGCTCCCCGCGACCCAACGCACTCGCCCATTGGCCAGAGGCAATCGCCGCACGCTGCAGCGAGAAGTCCGCAAGCGCTATTCCCTCTACTGATTCAGGCACATCGAGCAATTTCATCAAAGCGATGTCTCCCCCTAGGCTCAGCCCGAAACGATCGTAGCCCTGGTGGAGGTGTACATGCTGCACAGAGTACAGCGGGCGCCCGTCGCGGTAATCGCCCGACCCCAAAGCCACTTGGATATCCTGCGTCTCCCGGTCCGCCACACAGTGCGCAGCAGTCAGTAGCCAGTTGTCGCCCAAATAACTCCCACCGCAAAAAAAGCTCGCCCGCTGGACAGACTCACTGTAACCCCAAGAAACCTGTTGCCCTTCGAGACCAATGAGCTGCTGCCCAGTCCAGCTGGATACGGCGAGAACTGGCAGAGCTTGTTGCTCACCTATTTGCCCAGAAAAGGCATGCGGCAGGTAGTTGTAAATGATCGCTCCCACCCCGCCGCCTGCAGCGCAGTTCGCCACTTTTTCGGCAAAGGTATTGGTGCCTCTAGCGATCAGACACACCTGCCCCTGAGCCTGTTCGCAAACCTCCAGACCATAGGCACAATAGCTAAGTGGGGCGTCAAAACCCGCGTTGCTCGTGTCGATGAATGCCTCGGCCATGTAGCTTGTGTCGGCAATGCTCAAAGCCTTGTTGCGCTGCAACAAAGCCGCCAAATAGGGGGCTTCATCTTTGTCTGCGGTCACGCCGCCAAGGATCCGCCAGTCGACAGCTAAAGCCGGCGTCGCACTGAGAAAGCTGAGCAATATAAAAAGTGACGCCAAACTCAGGCAATGAAACCTTGCTCCCTGACGCGCGCTACACATTGCAAACAGACATCCTTGTCCGCCCCACATAGAGTGCACTCCTTGCACTTGAAGTTGTCAGACAACGTGCAGGATGCAGACCAAGCGTGACGGCAAGGAAATATCAGCCTTCCCTGCCTGATAGGTGCGAGAACGGAGGCTTCTCGGCTAAAAGGCCTAGACGGTGGAGTGCTTAGAGCCTGCAGCCACTTCGACACCCACTCTAAGTCAGGTTGAGTCGTGCATGTTCGGCACCCAGCAAACTCTCATTCTGGGCACTTTGAGGGCTGGCAACAATTCCGGCGACAGATAACTAGCGGGCGGCGGCAACCACGAGAATTTCAACCAACAGTTCGGGCCGAGCCAAAGCGGCCTCTCCACAGGCGCGAGCAGGTGCGTGACCGGCGGGGACCCACGCGTCCCAAACGGCGTTCATACTGCCAAAATCTTTCATGTCTGCCAGCCAGATAGTGGCCTGTAGGATATTGCACTTATCGCTGCCCGCCTCCAGCAATAACGCGTCCACTTTGGCCAGCATGCTCTCGGTTTGACCCGTGATATCTAGCTCGGCGTCTCCCACCTGCCCTGCAAGGTAGATGGTGTCGTTGTGTTTGACAATCTGACTCATGCGCTGCGCCGCACCCATTCGTGTCACGCTCATATGTGAGGCTCCTTAGTTAGTCTCTTGGGCAGCGACTGGCTACCGCACCTCAAGTTTACACCACCGCAGAACCGACCATAGTTTTTGCGAGCAAGACCAGATGCATTCGAGAAAATGCACAATACCCCTAATCGATACTCCGAAAAATCAGATCTATGCGAGCTCCTTTGCTCAGCGGTAAACTACGCACGTCAACGCCCATCAGACGAGCATAGTGCTTGACGATACAAAGCCCCACACCTAATCCATTGGGCTCGCCAAAATGCAGCGGTTCACGTATCCGACTGGCGAGTTTCGCTGATATTCCCGGTCCATTGTCACTGACCGATAGCACAACTCGGTCAACGCTACGCCAGACACTCACTTCAACAATACCGCGGGTGCGTTGCGCTTCACAGGCTCTGTCCGCATTGTCGACCAAGCGCTCGATACAATCGCGCAGCAAGTAGGGATCCCCAACCACCGTGCAAGGGTCTACCAACCCCAGCCGCAGCTCTACGCGGAAATTTTTGTGTAGCTCGCGCAGTAGTTCGGGCGCCCAGCGCTCCATATCTAATTCAATCAACTCAACCACCGGCTCCGCCACCAGCAGCTCCATCTCATTGATGGTACGTAGACATCGCTGTGCGTTATACATGGAACGGTTGGATAAATTGTTCAAGGGTTCACTCGCCGGGTCACTCACTGAAGCCGCGTGAATGCGCCTAGAGCTTTCAAACAGTTCTTGTAGCGGCACCTTGAGCTTCCGCCAGAGCTGCATTGATGAGTAGCCCAATACCGACCACTGCTGCGTCTCCACTAGGCGCTGTCGTGCAGATTCTAGATAATCGCCGTAGTCGATTACTTGCCGCTCTAAGTCCCCTCGGTAGTCGTCCAATTCTTCTGACTGTCGAATAGCGTCAAACAAGAAATAGATGAAGGATGTACCAATCAAGAAAAACACGCTCCACTGATAACGGTAATCCATTCCGACATTGGTAACGGCAAATCGCACCAGACTCTCGTGAATTCCACAGGCAACTAGCACACCGATCGAACACAGAACCAACAACCGAATTAAATTTAGGCGGGTGCCATAACGCCACAAAGCGAAACAAAACAACAGTCCACCAGACAGAGTGGTCAGCAACTTAGTCCACCGAGTGATTTCATAGACAGTGTCGATAGAGCTGGCAAAAAAGAATAGTGCAAGCTCGACAAACCAAATACTGAACATCAGTATCCGTTGCAAAAATTGCCTTCCCGCAGTCGATTCATTAAAGCGATACAAGAACAACAACACCACAAAATTAAAAGAGCTGACCAATAGCTCTGCAAAAGCCAAATGCTGAGTGGCGCTCAACCAAGGGTCAACCACCAGCCAGCGCCGACAGAGCAGCATCGCAAAAACACAGGCCAACGCAATCAGTCGATAGTCAGGTTCGCTGCGGGCAGAAAAGACGCCGGCAATCAAGGCGAAGATCAAAGCCAGAAAAAAAACTAGATAGGCGGCGCCGGCCGATAGATACCACTCCTGCTGCCAATAGCTGTACAGCAATCCAGAGTCACCTAGATAAAACACACCCAGCATGCCGTCATGCACGCTGTGAGCATAGACGTCGAGGATCAGATTGTTTTCCCCATCCACTAACAACGACGGAGGAAATGTCAAGAGGTGTGGTCGGTTGTAGTGCCAACTTGGATCTTCACCGATATCGCCAAATGCTGGGAGCACTACGCCATTGAGCGTCGCCTGAAAATTTTTAGATACGGCGGGAACGTAGAGCGAGAAGTCTTGGCTGATGACAGAGTCGCGTTGGAAGTGAACCGAGTACTGACGGTGGTTTCGGTTGCCTGGCTCATTGAGCCAACGACTGGGCAGCGCTACGGGGGAAGAGCCTGTGCCACTCATCACCAGCGCTTGCTCAAACCGCATGACCCCTTCTACCTGCAGGTTAGCGCGTAGGTGGGGCTGATAAATAGCAAAAACACAGCCTATGGCTAGCAATACATAAAATAGCCCAACAAACCAGCGACTGCGCAAATCATAGGTCAGGCCCTGAATGCCGGGTTGACCTTGTATTTCTTGGCGAAGGCGTTGTTCGATTCCCATATGGCTCAGACCACCTTTGCAGTTTCTGAGGGCACATCACCTACCGTCGCCATATCGATCAAACAGGCAAACACGAGGCCGCCAGCGTCGTAGAGCACTTCCAGGCTCGCACCATCAACACTGAGCAGCGCTTGGGCGCTGGCCATGCTGGCAGTCCAATAAGGCTCGCCGTCTGGGGTACTGACCTGCATTGGCTGAGAGAAGAAAAACAACATTCGCGCACGGTTTTCAGCACTACTCACCGTGGCGAGAACAGTACTGCTCTGCACTTGCTGGTCACAGATATCACTGAGCAGCAACCCAATAGCCTGTAGCAAGGACCGCGGTTGGGCAACAACCTTCACCGATATAGATTCACCGACGGTCAAGCGTGCACCTATGGCGGTGGAGAGTTCATCGGAGTGAGCGATCAACCATTCTGGCATCAATAGCGGCACTTGAGATTCAGCGGGAAATAGTCCTTCTTCAGTCGCCAACATCTGGCCAAATAGCTCACTGCAAGCCATGGAGGATGTGACGATTTGTTGCGCCTCTTTTCGCAAGCTTTCCTGACCAGGCTCCAATTGTTTGAGCGCGAGATTGCCAGAGGCGAGACAAGTGCCGATGGGATTGCGCAATTCGTGACTGTAGACCTGCGACAATCGGCCTACTATAGCGGTGAGTTCGAGCTCCACCTGTTTTTCATTGAGTTCGTTCAACTCGCGAGTATGGCGGTGCACCCGGCCACCCAATTCTTTGCGGT
>JBMYWE010000013.1:0-14971 GCA_049607125.1 Granulosicoccaceae bacterium
GTGCGCCAATCTTTGGCCATTTCGACGGCGGCGCGTGTCAGTTGTCCTCCATGTGCTTCAAGCTTGCCTTCAAAGCGTTCAAATAAGGTAAAGGCGTCTGCCGTGCCACCCGCAAAGCCCGCCAGCACTTTGCCCTTGTAGAGCCTACGCACCTTGCAAGCGTTGCCCTTCATAACGGTATTGCCCAAGGTCACTTGGCCGTCGGCGCCGATCACCACTTGGTTGCCGCGGCGTACGCCGACAACCGTGGTCCCTCTATATTGTTCCACGCAGATCACTCCGTGCATTGTTCACATTTTGACTAGTCAACTCGATGTACCATAAGGCTGCATAGCCACACTAATCACAAGAATTATCTTAGCTTCGAGCACGCATCGTGCTTGAGTCTCGGACAAGAGTCTAAAAGTCACCCTTATGTCCCGTTATTTCAACAGCTTATGGCAAGGCAAGCCGCCATCGACCAGGCGATGCGGCCACTTTGTGCCCGCGCTTTGCCCTGCTGTTAGAGGTAGTTGGGTATGAACCTTGCCAAATGCAAGTATTGGCTGCGCATAGCAGCTTGGTTTAGGGGAGACTCAGACATCGCCACCATCGTAGAAAGGCAGCCTAGCGCGTTGATTATTCCACGCCAACGGCCCGCACCCAAAAAGGCGCTACCGGCGACGGCAGCCGCTTGGACCAAATGGATACACGGCCTCGAGCGCCTGCCCGAGGGCGAGCGAGCACGCACCTTAAGCCAGCAAATAAAACTGTTTAACCGCACCCAATGTAAAGCGACAGCACGCTTGGCCGTGGCCAACGAGCTACAAAGTTTTTGGCAACACCGTTTAAGCGATTTGCTACCGGTGTTTCGCGGTCAAGACTTGCCGATGACACCCATCGCCGCCCGCGCCTATTTTGAGGCGCACAGCCTACTCACCGAGCAGAGCTACTGTTTTATGGTGGCACTGGCCGATGACGCCAAAGACGAACAATTGACAGATGTGCAGCGGGCTTGGGCCTGCTTGAGCGCCATCCGCACACTGCGCCAGCGGATCGAAATTACTCTCGACCGCTATCACACAATCCCAGCAGTGGTGCTGACTGACCTCTACGGTCTATACAAGATGGCCCGTGACGGCGGCTACACCACACAGCAACTCAAGCACCAACCCGAGACCATCGAACACGCTTTTAAACACGCCCTGATGCTCACTGTGGTCGACGCCTGGGGACTGCATCAGGGTGAACTATTGCGTTACAGTGAAAAACTACAACTGTGGAGCAAGAGCGTCAGCCTGCACGATCGTCACAGTAACAACGCCGAGGGCAGCTACGCCGTCGACCTCGACGGCGATGGCTTGCCCGCCGCTGCCGAGTTTAGTGAAGCGAACAACAAAAACCTCTGGCTCGATACCAGCGCGCTGCTCACCCAGTTGCAAAGCACTTGCGACAGCGCCGTGCGCTCCGACGCCGATTTAGAGGCGCCACGCAGTCTGAGTACCGCCACGCTGAACCACCTACACCGCACTTGGCTGTCGCGCCCCGAGCGCATGAGCGCCCGAGCGCATCGCTCTGAGCCCGCCGCGCTGGAGATTGGTCTCAAGGATATCCACAGCCGACTGCAACACGGCACCAAAGTTGGCCTGCCACCCAACCCCGAGTGGCAACTCAACAATCAGAGTGCTGAAGGTCTAGGCTTGATCAAATCTCGCGATACCGCCGCACCGCTACACGTAGGCGAGCTGGTGGCCGTTAGTGGGCTAAGCCGTGATGCAGGTAACCCCGTGTTGCGTGTCGGCACCGTACAGTGGATGCGATACGACATCGCCGGGGATCTTCGCTGTGGTATTCACTTAGTGGCCAATAACGCCAAACCCGTGATTGTCAGCCACCGTGCCCAAGGCGACGACAGCTTTCCGGTCAGCCACGAATGCCTATATGTGTTGCCAGAGCCAGGCATGTCATACGCTACCCTGATCGCCCCACCCAGAGACTTTGCGGCCGGCCAAGTGATTGCGCTGCACCACAACGGCCGCCCCGGCAAGCAATGGCGCCTAACCAGCCAAGTGCGCCAAAGCAACTCCGTCTCCTGCTATCGAATGGAGCCCTTGTAGAGACAGGCTCGCATCCTCGCAGCCATTCAGCTACCGCGTTTGCCTTTTAAAAAGGGCTCAATTGACACCACGTTCGCTGCCTTGGAGCCGTGTGGCGGGCCGAACAAGCTCAGCTGATCGCCCTGTCGGTGCAGGCGATTGCCATCGAACATATTGCGAAACATGGCGTCCTCGAGATAATCCACCCGTCGCAACAGCTGCGAGCGCCGCTCTCCCTCGACCAACACGACCGCCTGGTTTCGCTCCATGTGCAACAGAGACTCTCCGTCTCGGTCTCCCAATAGCGATGCGTAGTCGTTGGCGACGCGCAGATTACTTGCGCCAAACAATTGAATCGCGGCGCAATTGTTGACCAGCATTTCCCAGTCGTCGGGGTAGTGCTTGCGCAGCTGGCTGAGGTCTTGCCACAAAGTCCACACGCGGACCCCCAAGCCCCGCAACATTGACATCGCCATGGGCAAACTCTCCAACTGGCCAATAGTGCCCGCCTCGTCCAGCAACAACAGCGTGCGCTCGTCCGGGGCGCTAATGCGCGTAGCGAGGGCAGCAGTGATGCTACTTACCCACAGTCGCAACAGATTGCTGTGCGAGTGCAGCTTGTGGGCAGGCACCACAAAGTACAGCGTCAGTGGCTCCCCGTCGATCACGTGCTGCAATGGAAAACTGGAAAGATCCGTCGCCGCTCGCACTGGCGTCGAGCCAAACAGCTGTACATGATGCTGCGCAGACGACTGCACCGATGGGCGCGTGGTGCCGCTGGAATGCTGCAAAAAGGCGGAAAACTCGTGCTGAGCCAACACGCTGCTCACCTCACCACTGTCGAGCAGTCGCGCCAGGGTGGCGCTGAAGTCTCCCTCGTTAAACAACTCGCGCAGGCGACTAATACGACACTCTTCTCTGTTTTCACGACTGGCTAAATGCGCGAGCAGACCACTTAATATGCCCTTGGCCGTCTCGTCCCAGAAGCGGTCTTGGTGATTGGCCGAGTGCCCGACAATTTCGGCCGCCAACGTCACCGCCGTGTCCTCGCGATCAACCTGCGGCAGTTGCAATATGTCCAATGGGTTAAAGCCGTCGGTCGCCTTCCCGCACACCTGCCATGGGTCAATGCGTACCACATGGTGCCCCATCTCGCGACGGCGCCTAGCGGTGACGTCGTAGAGTTCGCCTTTGACATCAACCACCACCATGGGGCCAGTGTATTCCAGCAGCGCGGGTATGGCGCAACTTCGCGTTTTGCCCGTGCCTGTTCTAGCCACGGTCATCAGATGCCCTTCACCGTCGGCGCTGATCAATTGCGGCCGAGCGGTGGGTTTTGATTGTTTGGGTGTAAAGCCAATACTGTGTTGGCCAGCGTCGCTGCGCCAGCCGAGCGGAAGATTATTTACAACGAAAGGGTATTCAGTTTTCACAGCGGTCGTCCTTCTGGGTGAGTGAGGATGCCTAGCCTGCCTTTTGAGCAGGGAGAGTCATACTCCTCCTATCGCTGCGGACTTCAAGCAAAAAAACAAACACTTAATACAACCACGGATATTTCAATCCCTGTCAAACACAAACTAGTTCAAAATGATTGACTTAGTTTCACCCCTATTTTACAGCCTCGTCCCCGTAGAAAAACCACATACCTTCGGTTAAAATCAAACAATTGCGTTCGTTTTTCCAATCAGCTCTTTTGCCGTGTTACTAAACCAATACAAAGCATTAGAAATTACATTACACAACTGTTAGGATCGTCAAAAGTTTGGCCTGCACGTCGCCGCCGGCGATTGCATGACATCGTGCCCCTAATTGGTGCCAGACAGAAATGAGCCATAGCTGCAATATTTTCATAAACCCAACTAGTTTCCGCCAGAGAAAAACGGGGCTATATCTACTTCTGGACGAGCACTAGCCAATTTAGATCAAGACCTATGCTAATGGATAAGCTTCAGAGGGGCGCTCTCTACGACGCCGAATCTGTTCGTGCCATGGACGCCAGCGCGATAGCGGCAGGCACTCCCGGATACACTTTGATGCGCCGCG
This sequence comes from Granulosicoccaceae bacterium, assembly GCA_049607125.1. Classification (GTDB taxonomy): domain Bacteria; phylum Pseudomonadota; class Gammaproteobacteria; order CALCKW01; family CALCKW01; genus CALCKW01. The sequence goes on from JBMYWE010000013.1 coordinate 4,119, forward strand.
CCGCTCGCAGCGCTTTTGCCACGATACAGCGCCGCTGGCCAAGAGCCCATCGTATTGCGGTTTTGTGTGGCCCGGGCAACAACGGAGGCGATGGCTATGTCATCGCCGAACTCGCGCACAAGAGTGGTCGCCAAGTCACACTGCTACAGCTGAGCGGCCCCAGTGGCGCTAGCGCTATTCAAGCGCACAGCGATGCCATCGCCGCAGGCCTAGAAGCCAGAGCATTTGAGTCCAGCGCCTTAGACGGGGCCCAGCTGTTGGTCGACGCTATCTTTGGAACAGGCCTCAGCCGGGCCCCCGAGGGCGACGCCGCACAGGCTATTGAGGACATCAACGCCCACCCGTCGCCCTGCTTCGCTATCGACATCCCCTCGGGGCTGGTAGCCGACAACGGCAGCTGCCCAGGGGTAGCCGTGACCGCCGAGGCCACCATCAGCTTTATCGCGCCCAAACTCGGCCTGTACACCGGTGAGGGCCCACGCTGTTGCGGCAAGCGGACACACGACACCCTCGGTGTGGGCGAGCAACACCGAAGCCCGCAGCATCCGGTCGCCTATCGATTGGATGCCGGGCTTGTATTGGATATGTTGCCACACCGCGACGCCAGTGCACACAAGGGCACGGCGGGTCATGTGTTGGTGATCGGCGGTAATCATGGCATGAGCGGCGCGGTGAGGCTGGCGGCAGAAGCCGCGCTTCGCAGCGGAGCGGGCTTACTCAGCGTCGCCTGCCATCCCGACTGCGTTTTGGCCGTCAGCAGCGGCCGCCCCGAGCTGATGGTTCACGCCATCTACACTGCCGCAGACCTCGAACCCCTGCTAGAACGGGCAAGCGTACTTGTGCTCGGTCCAGGTTTGGGGCAAGACGCCTGGGCACGCGCTCTTTATAAAGCGGCGATGAAACGCTGCATACCCAAAGTACTCGACGCCGACGCTCTCAATCTTTTGGCTGACGCTCCACAAGCTTGCCCACGCGCGGTGATCACTCCGCACCCCACCGAGGCTGCGCGCCTGCTCGACACAGACACCGCCACCGTGCAGTCCAATCGCCCCCACGCCGCCGAGCAGCTCTCGTATTGCTACAAGGCAACGGCGGTTCTCAAGGGTCCCGGTAGTCTGATAGCCACGGAATGCGGTCGTATGTTTCTGTGCGACAAGGGCAACGCGGGCATGGCCAGTGGCGGCATGGGAGATTTGCTGACAGGGGTTATCGCCGCTCTATTGGCCGAGGGCTGCGAGACGCACCAAGCAGCGGCGGCGGGTACCTGGCTGCACTCGGCGGCGGCCGATCTAGCGGCCAAACAGGGGCAAGCGGGGATGATCGCCAGTGATTTGTTGCCTCATCTACGCCAACTTCGGGACCGGCCAAGCGACCAATGCGTGTACTGATCACAAAGATGCCCGCACTCAGCTACACATTTTGAAATGTCAGCCAATCGTCCGGGTGTTCGAAAAAGTGGGCAGGGGCCTCAGCCTGCAGTTCAGCCAGCGACCCATAACCCCACAACACGCCGGCCGACGAGATGCCGTTACGGTGACCCGCCTGCAAATCCACAGCTCGGTCTCCAATCATCAGCGCGGATGCCGTTATTATCTTATCCGCTAGAAGCTGCTCTATTTGCTGCCACTTAGCCACCCCCACATCACCACCGCTGACGAACTCAAAATAGGGCAATAAGCCAAAGTGCTCGAGCACCAAGCGAGCCGAGGGCTCCGGCTTTGAGGTGCACACCGCCAAGCGGTGCCCGCCGCGCTGCAGCTCGGCCAAGGCCTCGGCGACTCCCGAATAGAGACGCGCCTCTCGAAAGCCCGTGTCCAGGTAATACTCACGGTACTTGGCCACCAAGGAGGCGATAAACGCAGGATCATCGCGACCGGTGATACGGCGCAAGGTGCCATCCAGCGGCGGGCCGATGTACTGCGCCAAGTCGCACTCAGGCAGTGATGCCAAATCGTGCGCCTGCAGCGCAATATTGACTGACTTGGCAAAGCCCAGCAGCGGATCGCTGAGGGTGCCGTCCAAGTCGAACAGCAAAGTCTGTTGATTCAAATTCAAGATTTCTCCGGTTGCCTCGAGCCAGCAATTGACACGGCACTGGGGTCTGGCCACTCGCCAAAGCACTGCATGCGGTGTTCCGGATCGTGCCAAGAAGCTTTGTGATTCATAAAAATATGCGCCGAGGGCAATTGATTGAAGTCTGAATCCAGCACCCCCAGACGCACACGCAAGTACTCGGGGTTATCGCCTACCTTGGTAAAGAGCGGGCTGGCACAAGTTTTACAAAAATGCCGCCGCTTGCCCGGTGAAGACTCAAATACCCCGATGTTGTTCTCGCCACACGCAAAGCGCAGCTCGGCCACAGGTACCGAGATATTCGCCCCAAAGGCACTGCCCGACGCCTTGCGGCAACTGCGGCAGTGGCAATACACAAACTCCCCCACTGCGCGCGGGAAACTAAATTGCACAGACTTGCATAAACACGAGGCTTGCATGCTTGGCCACCTATTGTCCTTATCCATCACCAACGCTATCACACTCTATTCTTAGCTCAGGCAAAGTATTTGTACTTCGATAAAACCGAGCTCTAGAACCCAGGTTCTTACCCCCTGTTTTCCTCCGCAAACCGATAGCCAGACACCTCAACCATCAACTGGTTTTCTATCTTCATAACCCTTGCTAGCTAAGCCTTCTGTGGAGAAGCTCAAATTAGAAGCACTGGCGTATCGGCAACTAACGGGGGGAGCTTGGCCTGCTGGCAGAGAGCTGACCAACCAGCTTCTGTGTGTCTTGCTGCTAATCGAAAACTCAGGCTTGTCGACCGCAAGCTTGAAATTTGTGCCCACATTCGGGGCACTTGCAATCCGCTTGTGTCTGTTGGCGATGCTCGTACTCTTCTCGAATAGCAGTGGCCATGGTGATGCTGATGCCCAGTGTTTTGCGCAGCTGTTCGAGATCGGCCTCTTCGCGGTGGCATAGTTCTCCGTCTTCCAGAGCATCCCACAGCTGGCGCTTTAACTTTTCGCGCTTGTGCTCCAGCGCAGTGGCAAGGCCCGAGGCCAGTATGCCTGCGGGTAGCGCTGCCATACCAACTCCCACCACGGTGACCAGTGCACCAAAGACTTTACCCGCTGCCGTGATGGGGGTGACATCGCCGTAGCCCACTGTGGTGAGGGTAGCCACAGCCCACCACATAGCGGCCGGGATGGAGCCGAATTTCTCTGGTTGGGCATCGTGCTCAACGAGATAGGCACCACTGGCTGCCAACACCAGTAAAACGAACAAGATAAAAAAACCGGCAAATAGCGAGCTCGACTCCTCACGGAATACATCGAGTAACAAGTTCATTGCCGAGGAGTAGCGGGTGAGTTTAAATACCCGCAGTAGTCGCAATACCCGAAGAAAGCGTAGGTCGACAGAGAAAAACACACCCAGAAAATACGGCAAGATCGCTAGCAGATCTACCAGCGACATGGCGGTTAGCGCGTAACTCAGTCTCGGATTGGGTAAATGCGCATAGCGTTCGTCCTCGACGCAGACCCACAGTCGCAAGGCGTACTCCAATCCAAAAATCAAGACCGAGACCGCTTCAAACACGGCAAACCAGGACTCGTATCGCAGCAACAATTCGTCCACTGTTTCAAGAGCTACTGCCATCACGTTGAGTGAAATCAGTACAATTAAGAACAGATTTATCGCTCGGCCTGGCCCAGCCTCACCGACGGAGGCCTCCAGCCAGAGGTAGACCCGTCGGCGCAGGCTACAGTCGATCACGAGTGCGAACCGTCCATCGGAACCGCGATGCCCTCAGATCGGATAGTGCGCACCGCACGCACAAAGGGAACGGCTATTTGAGAGAACGCTGCGATGCCATAGAAGGCATTACCAACAATTGATGGCACGTAGGAGACGATGAGCAACGTGAACAAGGCCATCCCGATCCCGAACAATTGTACATCTCGCGTATAAACCCTGTGCGCCAAGCGCTCCTCAATGGATGCTTGTATAGCGGCAAGAGAGGTGATAAATAACACCAGTCCTGTACAACCTAGGGCCGCATACTTGAGGGGGTAGCTTTCCAAAAACCCTATTTTAACTTCTGCTTTTAGAGCCACACCTATCATGATGGCCGACAACATTAGCGTGAGGTGCCCGTACCACCAGCGCGCCATGACCCACCGCTGAGTTGAACGAGGGCGGCCATTGCCAACAAAATCGAAGTAAACCCAAGTCAGGCAAAAAATCATAATGCCGCCGAGAAAGAAATTAAAAAAGACGTCTGGGCTGACTTTATAGACACCTTTTTCAGACAGCGTGACCACCAATTTGAAAAAACCCTCACCCATGACAATCAAAAACAACAGGGCAAATCGCTCAGAGAAATGCCCCATCCGCGGTGTAAAACGCGGCAATCGCATCACGCCGTATTTAGAGTGCAAAAAGCTCACTTGCATCAATAAAATCGTGAAGCCAAAGAGCCAGAAATTCCATGGCGAGGGCAAGAACGCGGCAACCAGATACATCGCAGCAGCGACGAAAAAATTGCGCGCCATCTCCCGCGATACCTGACAAGAGGCTACCGAGTGACGCGTCACCCGCCAATACATCCCGGCTGTTATGGCCCGATTAAAGGCATAGGCCAACGAGAAGTACATCGCACCCTTTCCACCAATATGCGGTATCGCCGCTGCCATTAGCATCACAGTGCAAATCTGAGCCGTCATAATGCAGCGGTGGTATACGTCGGTACTGACGAATATAGAATTGAAGTAAGACGATTCAGCCCAAGACATCCAGATAACACTGAACAAGGCCGCGAAGACCAAAAAGCCCTGCACAGAGAGATGATCTGATAGATAGTTGCCCAACAAAAAAACACACACGACGTGAATCAGGTCGTAGAAGAGCTCTACCCAGTGCACGTGGTCGTGGACATGGTCTAAATCTTCATGGTGCGATGGGGAGCGCCATAAGGGATGTGTGGAGAGCGACATAGAGCTGTTCCTGAAAGAAACTCAACAATTGCGCACGCATGATGACGAACTCCTTGGTGTTGATCAAGAGAACAAAGGGTGATGGTATATTTGCAGCTCTGATTTTGGACCGATTCGTCAGCCCTAGGAGGATTTTGCAGTGCTTGATACTCCGGGTTTGGCGAGGCCAATCACGCATACCCATTCGCGTATCAGACTGCGAATGTGGGAGCTGATGCAACAGATTTTCTCAGTCATGGCAGCCTACTCAGGCTAAGCAGGCCAGAGGCGCAAACTTACTAAGCCGTTTTCGCCGCCCCTGCCACGTAGACAGAGGCAACTCTAGGTAAGCATTCCCAGTTTATGTATTTACTAGGGTTTGGTTGCTCATTGTCCCCTAGGCATTCGAGGCCCTGCTTTGCAGTAAGGCCCAGAGCTTTTCCACGTGCTCCCGCTCGGTCGACTCCACCCCAACTGACACCCGAACCATCCATCGATCACCCAGCAAACTAGGCGAAAGAAAAGCCTCACCGCTGTCGTTGATCTGCCCTACCCAACGCAGCGTGTGTTGGTCTAGGGCTTCACCTTGCAGCTCACCGCTTGGATTGTGTCGGATAGCCAGCGTTTGCAATGTCAGGGGAGTTAATAACTCCCAATCGGGGTGTGCCTCTATTTGTTCGGCCAGCCAGCGCGCGTTGTCAAGGTCTCGGCGCAGGCGAGCGCGCAGGGCGTCTGGCCCATCTAAGGCCAAATGAAACCAGAGCTTAAGTGCTCTGAAGCGACGACCCAATGGTACGCCCCAGTCGCGGTACTGAGTGACCTGCCCATCTGAGCTGCCGCGCAAATAACTGGGGTTGGTGGAAAGCACTTGCTGAAGATGGTCGGTGTCGCGAACGTAAAACAACGAGCAATCGAGAATAGTACCGAGCCATTTGTGCGGGTTCCACGCCATGGAGTCAGCGCGCTCTACTCCTTGCCACAAGTGACGACACTCGGGCAACAGCATCGCGCTGCCGGCCATGGCGGCGTCTACATGTAACCATACACCGTGCTCTTCACAGATGCCGGCAATAGCTTCAAGCGGGTCAAAGGCGGTCACTGCAGTTGAACCAACGCAGCCCACAACACAAGCGGGTGTCAGTCCAGCAGCAAGGTCGTCAGCCAAGCAGCGCGCGAGGGCCGAAGGGTCCATGGCTTGGGTAGCTGGGTCGACATCTACCATCACAAGATTTCTGTCGCCGATACCTGCCATCTGCACCGCTTTGGCCACCGATGAATGTGCTTGGGACGTGGTGTAGACACGCAGAGGCTTATCAAGTGATTGCAAGCCTTCGGCGTTTTTACACAACTCACTGGCACGCTCGCGCGCGAGCAGGATACCGACCAAGCAAGCCGTAGAGGCCGTATCGTGGATGGTGCCCTGCCATTGCTCTGACAGTCCCGTCAACTGCCGCATCCAGTCACAGGTAACTTCCTCTACTTCGGTGAGCGCGGGGCAACTCTCCCAGCTTATGCCAAGAGTGCCCATGCCCGAACATGCGATATCGCCCAATACGGACGCCAGACTTGCATTAGAGGGAAACCAACCATAGTGCATAGGATGCTGTACTTGGGTGACACCTGGCACAACCACCTCGTCGAGTGCTTTGAGCAAGGTCTCCATTGTCTGCGGCTGATCGGGTAGCGATGGCATGTTCCGGTTGACTTCGCCTGGCTCCACCTGCGCCAGCACAGGGCGTCTGGGTACGGAATCTCTGAAGTCGGCTATCCAGTCAATGAGTTGATGCCCCGCCTGCCGAAAGCTCTCGTTGTCCACTTCAGCACTCCCTTTTATACTTAACACGTTAAGTTTTAATTTAACACATCGAAGGCCAATTTGCATCAGGCCTTCACAAACTCAAGGTGTCGAACAAACCCTATTACCTTGAACATGCAGAATGAATCTGGAAACACTCCGTGACCGCGAGCAAAAATGAAAATTCTGCCCACGGATCAAAAGCATAGCGAGGGAGCGAGCCTGTGATGAAATATCCAGGTGAACGACTCACCAAGACACGGGCTCTTTGATTTCTAGATACCTTTTAGAACTTACTTAGATTAAATGGCATCTCGTCTGTCAGCAGTAATCGATCGAGTGCCCGCACTTCGTCTAGGTTCCCTGAAATACGCCCGAGCTTGTAGAGCGTGATCGCGCGTGTACCTCCCAAAATCGTGGCAGCAAGCTCCGCTGGCCCAAAACTCAGTTTGCCCGACACCGGATCACCGAGCCTTTCAATACCCGTTTGTTCGTCGGTACGAGACGTCAATTTGTAGCACCCCGTTTCATTGGGGAACAAAGGATCCAGATAGTTGAATTCCAGCACATGAGACTCGACATACTGACGTGCTCGAAGTAGCGCGCGCACATCCAGCACCCGCATCCAAAGCATGTCGGTTTGACTCACGAGCGCCAGCTGTCTAGGGTCTGTCATCAGGTGTTTTATGGGTGGGTCAACCGGCGCCAACTCCCAGAGAATCTCGCGCACCAATGCAATACCGCACAAGAACTCAAATAGTGCTGCCTGTGCCGTTGCGTCTTGCGCTACCAACTCGTGCAAGCGCAAACACCAGCGCTGATTGCCATCCAGGGTGCCTGTTGTGCTGGCAGTATCCTCGACCACGTACAACGCGTAGGCATCAGCCTGGCCATGGCAGTTGCGGTGTACCGCGATAAACTGAGCACCGCCACCCAACCAGGAGCGCTTATCGTTGTGTATCACTTCACGCCACCAGGCTTCGCTTCGCTGGATATCACCAGCACAAGATAATTTTTGATGGACTTGAGCACACACTGTACGAGCTCGATCAAGATCGCGAATCAATTCCACGCTTCCAGCATCTTGCAAAGGCTCTTTGAGCGCAAAGGCTTTAGTGTCTAACCGGTAGCGAGCCCAGTCGGTCGCGGGTGCATAAGCGAAACGGCTATACAAGCGGGACTCTGAGGCCAACAACAAGGAAACCGTGTCGCCCCTTTGTCTCGCGTTGTGCAGATGAGCCTCGATCAGCAAGCGCAACCCCCCGTTGCCTTGAGCGCTAGGCAATATGCCAACCCCTGCCAAGCCTGCGGCTGGCACCCTGCAACTACCCGGAAGATTGAGCTCGAACTCGTAAGCTAGGCACCCTCCGACAACATGATCTCCCGACATCAACGCAAGACGGCGATCTTTGGGCCGCAACAAATCACGCCGCGTATCTTCCTCAGAGACGGGCATCAAAAATGCGGCGTCTATAGCCGCGCTAACCTGAGGCCACTGTGAATCGTCGGGCACGACGACGTTAAGCGATTCCATATTTATAAACCCTAAACTCTCTAGTTACATTTGATCAGCATAGCCACAGACAAATTCGGGAGGCAACCAATACAGAGCTGTCTGGTCTGGACACCGTTGCTCGCGGTATGCTGCAAGCATGCTCGCCGTCACTGACTCTCCATGTTAAAACAAGCTTACCTTCTACAACGCCAATGGCGCGACACCGATACGGGGCTGGAGTTCACCCTGTGGTTGGCCTCAGCACAGGGCCCATTGAAGCTAGTTTTCGCACAGCAAAAAGCAGTGTGTTTTGTGCCCCAGGAGGCGCAGCTCGCTTCAGCCAACTACCTACGAAAATCTAGCGAGCTGACTACTCTAGACGGAGAGCAAGTCGATACGCTGTACTTTGAGCGCCAGCGTGAACTAGAGGCATGGCTGGAGCTAGGCTCGCACCGATACCTTGCCTACGAGGCAGACATCAAACCAGTCGAGCGCTTTTTGATGGAGCGCTTTATCCGAGGGGGCGTAGAAATCAGTGGCGACTGTATCCACGAAAAAGGCGTCGCTGTCTATCGCAACCCGCAGATTCGCAGTGCGAGCCTACAACCGAAACTTAGCGCACTTTCGCTTGATATCGAAACCGGTGGTGGCCGAGGGGAAAAGCTGTACAGCATCGGGCTGAGTGCACCAGGGTTTGGCCGAGTGTTTATGGCTCGAGGGGCACCAGCAGACGGTGCGGACCACCCCAGCATAGACTGGTGCGGGGATGAGCGGACCGCATTAAAAAAAGCTCTTGCGTGTATTGCAGAACACGACCCCGATCTCTTATTGGGCTGGAATATCGTAGGTTTTGATCTGCAATTTTTAGTCGATGTTAGTAAACGCCAGGGCTTGCGTTTTAGTCTTGGGCGCGGCGGCGAAACCGCACAAGTGCTGCCACCCGGCCAAGGCGGCACCGCCATTGCTCGAGTACCCGGTCGGGTCGTCCTCGATGGGGTCGCGCTGCTAAAGGCAGCTTTCTACCCATTTGAGTCTTTCTCGCTGGACAATGTCGCCCATGAGTTACTCGGTGAAGGCAAACTCATAAACGACCAAGGGTGGGATAAGTTAAAAGAAATAAAAAGACAATTCCGCGAAGACCCTGTCGCTTTGGCCGCTTACAACTTACAAGACTGTGTGCTTACCCAGCGTATTTTCGAAAAGGCTGAATTGGTCTCATTTGCGCAAGCTCGTACCGACGCCACCGGTTTGCCACTGGACCGAGTAGGAGGCTCAGTTGCCGCCTTTGATCACCTCTATTTACCGCGATTACACCGCAAAGGCAAAGTGGCATTGTCGATGGCGCAAGTTCACTCCGGAGAAAACAGCCCGGGGGGCTATGTGCTGGATTCCACCCCCGGGCGTTTTTCTAATGTCTGCCTGTTTGATTTCAAATCGCTGTATCCGTCGATTATCCGCAGCTTTTTGATTGACCCTGCAGGGCTGTGCGATGCAGGCCCAGACGCCGTGCCCGGATTTCAAGGTGCTTGGTTTGACCGAGAAAGGCCAATTCTGCCCGCGCTGATCACCGAACTGTGGCAAGGTCGTGATCAGGCCAAGCGCAACGGTAACGGCCCGCTCTCGCAGGCCATCAAGATCATCATGAACTCGTTCTACGGAGTGCTGGGCTCGAGCGGATGCCGATTCCACGACTCGAAACTCGCCAGCAGCATTACCTTACGTGGCCACCAGATCATCTACGAGAGCAAAGCGTGGTTTGAAGACAAAGGAGAAGAGGTCATCTATGGCGACACCGACTCACTGTTCGTGGCGATGAACCCGAGTCTCAGTCTTGAGCAGTGCCAAACCCGCGGAAAACAACTCACAGCCGAGCTCAACCAGTATTGGCTGCAAAGGCTACAGCGAGAGTTTCGGCTGGAGAGTCACTTGGAAATTGAGTTTGAAACTTTGTTTAGTCAGTTCTGGATGCCGTCCATTCGCGGAAGCGAGCTCGGCAGTAAAAAACGCTACGCTGGCAGAGTGCTACACGAAGGCAAGCAAGAGTTGGTCGTCAAAGGGCTCGAATCAGTCCGCTCCGACTGGACTCCTTTAGCCCGGAACTTTCAACGAGAGCTATTACAACGCTGGTTTGACAATCAAGAGCTAGCTAGCTTCTGTCGCGAAATTTACTTAGGCATGATGCAAGGAGAGTTCGATCATGAGTTAGTTTTCAAAAAACGCATTCGCCGACCGTTGGACAGCTACAAAAAAAACGTACCACCGCATATTCAAGCCGCACGCAAACATCCCAAACGCCCCAGCCGCCAAATCGAATACCTGTTCACTCTCAATGGGCCGGAGCCGCTCGGGTATCTAAGCGCTGCGCTGGACTACGACCGATACGCTGAGAGACAACTAGCGCCCATCGCCGACGCTATTTTGCAGCACAATAACCAAAACTTTGCGGAAATCGTCGGACAACAAATGGATCTGTTTTAACGACCTAAGGTTGAGTCGCGCACTCTTTTTTAACGATTGGGCAGCTCTGAGCGACGATCTAACCATGAATGTATGAAGTTATGCCGCCCCCTTTTACAAACCCTGAATTTTACAT
>JBMYWE010000013.1:14981-15282 GCA_049607125.1 Granulosicoccaceae bacterium
CATCCATTCATCCCATAAACAGCCGCTAAGATCATTGGAAACACACGCAAAGACAGAGCAGAGTAGAAATCGTTTTTAACGGCTACCCCTGAATGATTCGACAACGCCAACCCGTGACCCTATTGACAGAAAACCAAAATGATTGGCCAGACCTTTCTGACATGGAATTTCTGGGGATCGCGGCTGCTCGGGTGAACACATCAGGGTTGGTGCTGGAGGCAAATGATCTTTTTATACAGAACTATGCCACCAGAACTAACACGGACGGACTATTGATAAAGCCGCAGCTACGCGCGGAACT
>JBMYWE010000014.1:0-15230 GCA_049607125.1 Granulosicoccaceae bacterium
CGGTGGCGAGTAGGGGGGCTTCATCGGTGCAGGTGTAGATAATTTTCTGCTTGTTGTCTGACATCTTTTATCGGATTCCGTGTTCGCTAACCAAGAGGTAAGTATGGTCAAGCCGCTGGATACGGCTGACGCGCGCGCATGCGCGAGTGTTTGACTATGTCAATCGGGCTATATATTACGCCAAAAGTGATATTGACTGTTGGCTTTATTCGTAGATCAGCTCAAACGAGTCAAAAACAATGACTTACAAGCCTTGGCGGCTAGAAAAGTGATCGGGTCGTGTTGCCGCGCCGCCCGATGTGAGTCTGCATCGAGTGCGACTAGGTTATTTTACGAAATTGTGACACTAAAAATGAAATTTATTGAGAGAAGGTCAGAACGGTCTGCTGGGAGGGTATTGTTAGGCTGCAGCTGGGCTTGTTGAGAGGGCGTTATTCAAGCGGCTTTAACAACGTGCGCGGCGCGACTGACGGCTTCAGTTACTTGGTAAAATCAGATACCGTCGTTTTCCGCTAAGGGTTGAGCGCGAGTCTAGCTCGACAGTCTTAGAGTTAGACGTGTGTTGGCTTAGCGCCAGCCCGCTCGCAAATCAGCTCAAACAGTGTCTGTGCGCCGTTGGCAACTTGCTGTGGTGTGGAGTATTCCGATTCATTGTGACTGATGCCGCCCACCGAAGGGATGAATATCATCGCCGTTGGTGTCACGGTGGAGATATTGACGGCGTCGTGACCGGCTCCACTGATCATCAACTGATGAGATAGCCCAGTGCGCTCGCAGGCGGCTTTCACGGCCGCCACGCAATCGGAATTGAAGGCTCGCGGCGGGCTATCCCAGATGCGTGTCAGCTCCGCTTCTACACCCGTGTCTTGACTAACTTCTTTAATTATTGCGCGCGTTTCGACTTCGAGTTGCTGCAACCCCGCCTGATCGGCGTGTCGCAAGTCGATGGTCATGTGCAATTCACCGGGGATAACGTTGCGCGAACATTTATCGATGTGCAGCTCACCACTGGTAAAGCGAGCGTCGCCGTCTGCGTGTGCCAGCGCTAGCTCGTACAGCGCAGTGGTGATTTTTGAAGCAGCGTAAAGCGCATCTCTGCGATATGCCATTGGCGTGGGGCCCGCATGGGCAGGCGTGCCGTTAAGTGTTAAGTCGTACCAGCGCATACCCAGTACTCCGCTGACCACACCGATTTCTAATTCTTGGTTTTCAAGCACGGGTCCTTGCTCGATATGCAGCTCGTAGAACTCGCGATGTTCGCGCGCGCCGACCGCTTGCTCGCCGCGGTAACCAATGGCATCAAGTGCAGCGCCGACGCTGATGCCGTCGCGATCCTCTTGGCTCAGACCATAGTCAAGACTAAACTTGCCACTGTAGACACCGGAGGCCAACATCGCCGGTGCGAACCGAGCGCCTTCTTCGTTGGTCCAGACGCATAATTCTATCGGATGCTCAGCTTGTAGCGAGTGATCACGCATAGACTCCAGCGCTTCTAAACCGGCCAGGCAGCCGAGAATACCGTCGAACTTGCCGCCGGTGGGTTGGGTGTCCAGGTGACTGCCAGTGGCTACCGCTGCTGTATTTTCTCCCGAGCCGGCTTTGCGAGCGAATATGTTGCCAATTTGATCGACGCTGATCTCGCAGCCCAAGTCTTTGCACCAGCCGATAAATAGGTCGCGCGCTTGGCGATCGAGATCGGTTAGCGCCAGCCGGCAACAGCCGCCCTTAGGTGTGCCGCCGAGCTCTCCCAGAGACATCAGGCGGTTCCAAAGGCGTTCTTTATCGATGCGAAAGGGCATGTGTGTGGGCCTCGAGGTTAGCTGAAGTGGATTAATCATGCCCAATCCAATACCGGATCAATATACCCCTAAGTGGGCAGGCCTCTGAACGCACTACAAGCTGTTGAGGTGAGCGACGAAGAGCGAAAAGAGTTGAGATTGCGAATTGATGCCTAGCTTTTGATGGATATGTTTGCGGTGAACTTTGACAGTGCCATCTGAGATGCCGAGTTCTCGAGCGATTGTTTTAGACGAGTAGCCCTGCAAAATAAGACCGGCCACTTGCTGCTCGCGCTCCGTGAGTAGGCCATTGGTAAAGCTGTTGAGTGACTGCACTAGCGTGCTTTTTTGTAAGTGACTATGGGTGAATTCGCTGGCCATATTGAGCCAAAACTGTTGACACAGAGCCTGAATGACAGGGTTGCTCTGGCGCAAGCGGTTCATCTGAGCGCGCTGAATTGAGCCTAGCTTGTTGCTGCGTCCGAGAGAGACTGTCAGTGTGACATCTGCGGTTACACGACAGATGTAGATTACTTCGTCGGCCAAATCAAATGCCAAGTAGTGTACGCGGTAAAATTCGGTTTCCTCAAAACAATCGGGCTCAAGTTCATGCATGCGATAAACGCCCGAGGGCCTGTTGTCCTGAATGGCATTGAACAGCGGGTCTAGCAAGTAAGAGTGGTCGAGATAACCGCCGATGGGCGGACGCTGTTCGTTTTCATAGGAGGAAGAGAGGCTCAAGGGTCTGTAGTCGTGTTTGAAAGTGGCTACCAGATGTGAGTCGAAATCGGCCAGCATAGACAGCGTCTCTACCAGCACCGTGGGAAACTGGCGCATATGCAGGTGTGCAATGAGCTTTGCAAGGGCGGTGTTCCACCTATAGTCGGGCTCTAATTTGGGGGTCAAAGCTCTGATCCTCTGGATGCATACCACTTCAATGGTATAGGTTGTAAAAATCGCTGGCGCTAGATTATGGGTTCCATACTAACAAAATGGCGACGCACACAAATGTCAATAAATGCTGAGAGCTTGTCGGCACTCGACAAAAAACACTTTATTCACCCTTTCACCAACTTTGCCGACTTTGACAACGAGCCCGTCGATATCATCACCAAGAGCTCTGGCATACACGTTGAAGATGCGGACGGCAATAGTTATATAGACGGCATCGCCGGGCTGTGGTGCGTGAATATTGGTCACGGTCGCAAGGAGATGGGCGAGGCGATGGCGGTGCAAGCGACACAGATGGCTTACTACTCTCCGTTTGACAAACTCTCCAACTTGCCTGCCCTCATGCTCTCACAAAAACTCGCCGAACTCGCGCCCGACAATCTCAATCACGTGTTTTACAGCTGTGGTGGCTCCACCGCCAACGATGTCACGGTTCGACTGGTGCACTTCTACTTTAACCAACAAGGCTTGCCAAGAAAAAAGAAGTTTATCTCCAGGCAAAATGCCTACCATGGAACAACCTACACCGCCGCTACACTCACGGGCATTGAGAGCAATAACTGGGGTTTCGATACCGTCAAAGATCTGGTGCATTACGTCAGCGAGGCCAATTGCTACCGTCGACCCAATGGCATGAGTGAGACGCAGTACTGTGATCATTTGGTGGAAGAATTTGAACAGGCGATCGAGCACATGGGAGGCAGCGAAGAAGTGGCCGCCTTTATCGCCGAACCTATCATGGGGGCTGGAGGTGTGCTGGTAGCGCCGGAGGGATATCACCAGCGCATGTATGAGGTTTGCAAACGCTACGGTTTGCTCTATATCTCGGACGAGGTCGTGACCGCCTTCGGCCGATTAGGGCATTTTTTTGCTTCAGAAGACGTCTTTGGTATCAAGCCCGATATAATCAATTGTGCCAAAGGGCTCACATCGGGGTATATCCCCTTGGGCGCAACCTTGATCAGTGACGAGTTGTATCAGGGTATCAATAAACCGCAAGCTGAAGGCGCGGTATTGAGTACGGGCTTTACCTATTCCGGTCACCCAGTTGCCTGTGCTGCTGCATTAAAAAACATTGACATCATCGAGAAGGAAAACCTCTGTCAGAATGTTCTACAAGTCGGTCCCTATCTCTCTGAACAACTGCAGAGCTTAGGTGATCTGCGCATTGTCGGCGATGTACGTGGCAGTCATTTTATGCAATGCATTGAAAGCGTGGCCGATAAACGCAGTCGAGCATTAATTCCTGCCGAGGCTGGCGTGGGCAAGCGAATAGCCAAAGCCTGCCAACGACGAGGCCTCATCGTTCGCCCAATCGCTCACCTGAACGTGCTGTCGCCCCCCTTGATTTGGGATAGGTCGGTGGTCGACCAAGTGGTGATTATCCTGCGAGGTGCTATTGAAGAAACGACTCAATCCCTGATTGACGATGGCTTTTTGAGCGCGGAGGGGGGTGATGCCTGAACTCGGCCAGGGAAATACGCCAAAAGCGTTGGGCTATCGCATGCCGGCTGAGTGGGAACTTCACGACGGATGTTGGATGCTCTGGCCCAAGCGCGGTGATGTGTGGCGTCATGGGGGGAAACCTGCGCAAATAGCCTTTGTTGAGGTGGCAACCGCAATTGCTACCAGCGAGCCAGTGACGGTGGGTGTGAGTGATGACCAGTTTGTCAATGCTCGTAACATGCTTCCAGACCGCATACGTGTGTTGGAGATTAGCAGTAACGACTGCTGGATGCGCGATATGGGCCCCAGTTTTGTGCTGGGCCGCGATGGCGAGCTCGGGGCAGTGGATTGGCAGTTCAACGCCTGGGGCGGTCTGAACGGTGGTTTGTATTTTCCATGGGACAAAGATGATCGCGTGGCGCACAAAGTGTGTGAGATCACGCGAGCTGTGCGTTTTCGCGCACCACTGGTGATGGAGGGAGGCGGGTTTCACGTCGATGGTGATGGCACCTTATTGACGACTGAAGAGTGCCTGCTCAATCAGAATCGCAACCCCGAGTTGAACCGCGAAGACATCGAGGGGTATTTGAGGGAATACCTCAATATCCAGAAGGTGATCTGGATTCCCCGTGGAACCTTTAACGATGAGACCAACGGGCACGTGGACAATATCGCCTGCTTTCTGAGCCCAGGGATCGTTGGGCTGCACTGGTGCGACTGCCCCGACGATCCACAGTACGAGATATCCCGTGAGGCTTTGGCAGAAATTGAGGGGCGGCGCGACGCAAAGGGCAGAGTAATCAAAGTGGTCAAGTTCCCTCAACCTGCTCCTCTGCACATAACCGCTCAAGAGGCCATTGGTGTCGATCGGAATGAAAGCAGCCACGGACGAACTGAAGGAGAGCGCATGGCTGGCTCTTACATCAATTTCTATATAGCTAACTCTGTGGTTGTTTTTCCGCGCTTGGATGCAGCTCAGGACGATACGGTTGCAGATCTTTTGTCTACTTATTTTCCAGGAAGAAAAGTAATTGGTATTGAAGCGCGAGAGATTTTACTGGGAGGAGGCAATATTCACTGCATAACCCAGCAGCAACCACGTCAAAACAAAGCTTAGAGCCCACCACATAAATCTATTCATACGGGCCATTAAAATAAACCAGGAGAGAGATGCATGTTGAATGAGCAAATCCGGCCACAGCAACAGGAGGCGAACACTGTATTGATACCCGCGGTAGTTGCCATTACGGCTTGCGTATTGGCCATTGCTTTGTACTCGCAAAACACCTTTGAGATCGGTCAGTACGGTTGGCTGAGTTTGTTGCCCACCTTGGTGGTAGTCGCCATGGCGCTCTATACAAAGCGCACAATTGAATCGTTGTTTGTGGGCATGCTAGTGGGAGTGTTGATGACCAGCTCCATTTCCGAATTCGTGCCGGTGCTCGGTGGGATATTCTTAGATGTCTTTCTGAATGACACGGTTGCTTGGATATTTATCGCCTGTGGTTTGATGGGAAGCATGATCGCACTGGTGACCATGAGCGGTGGTGCTGAAGCTTTTGGTCGCTGGATATCCAAGCGCGTGAGCAGTCGCAGCGGCACTTTGTTCTCGACTATGGGGCTTGGCCTGTTGATCTTTATCGATGACTATCTCAACGCGTTGACCATCGGTTCTTCAATGCGGCGTGCAACCGACAGGCAAAATGTGCCGCGAGAATTCCTGGCATATGTGGTCGACTCCACAGCGGCACCTGTTTGTATTATTTTGCCTTTCTCTACATGGGCGGTATTCTTTTCTGGCTTGCTAGAAGAGAACCAAGTCGCGGCAGTTGGCTCGGGCATAGATCTATTTATTCAGTCTATCCCTTATATGTTTTATGCATGGATTTGTCTGGCAGTCGTAGTGTTAGCTATTTTAGGGTTGATTCCGGCGCTTGGAGCAATGAAGGTGGCGGAAACACGCACTCGCGAGACCGGCAAGCTGTATGCTGACGAAGACAAAGCCTTAAATCTGCAAGACGCGCGAGAACCTGCTGAAACAGGCATGTGGAACTTTTTTGTTCCCATTGCAGCGTTAATTGGTTTTACCTGGTTTTTTGGCGTCGATATTCTCTCGGGAGCTTTGGCGGCTATTTTTCTTACCATCGCCCTGTATCTTGCTCAGCGCCTGATGACGCTGCCACGTATGTTCGATGCTGTACTCTCCGGCTTCGTCGGCATGGTTGCTCCATTGGGTACCTTGTTTTGCGGTTTTATGCTCGCTGAAGTCAATGACAAGCTCGGCACAACGCAGTATGTCATCGAGGCCGCCAGTGGCATGATGACAGCGCAACTATTGCCTGTCGTGGTGTTTTTGTGCATGGCTGGCTTGGCGTTTGCCACGGCATCGTTCTGGGGCATATTTGTAGTGGGCATGCCGATCGTCTTTCCACTGGCGCAAGCTGTGGGCGCTGATATTCCGGTGGTGGTGGGCGCCTTGATATCGGCGTCGGCCTTTGGCTCACACGCGTGCTTCTACGGCGATTCAACCGTGCTCTCGGCCAAGGCCTGTGGTGTAAGTCCAATGAACCATGCTTTAACGCAGCTGCCCTACACGCTTATTGCCGCTGCATTGACCGCTGTGGTGTTCTATATCATCGCTTGATCCGCATTGGCGAGCATGAGCGAAAAGCCTCTGCAGTTAAAGTGGAGGCTTTTTTTATTCTGACAACTCGGTTTGTGGTGCCAATGAATGGCAGTAGTACTGGATAAAATCAAATATGGTGCCTTCGTAGTGTTCTGGTGCAAGGGGCCCAGCGACGGCGTGTTGTGAGTGCAGTGCAGCTTGTACTTTGCCTAATTTTGCTTTGTCTTCTTCGTTGATCTGTCGCCACAGGGTGATTCGTGCGTCGATTTCTGCTTGGGGCATATCGTGGTCATACACCGACATTCCCCAGCGCAGGCGTACATGATCCGGCCCAGCCGGTTGCAGTGCTAGATACACTAGTACGTCACTGGCAATTGAGAATACTTGCGTAGGGAAGACACAATACAGTGAGGAGCCGCTGAGTTGCTCCTCGTTTAGGTCGGGATGGTGCTTGCCGCGTGCAGGCGCATTAGTGGGATAGTGTGCGCGGTAACCCGTGAAGGCTCTGCCGCTGGGAAGCTTTTGGCAGAGGCGAGTTGGGGTTCTGTCACCGAGGGTTTTGGGATGCACGCGTGAGAGATGGTAGCCCTCCATAAAGTTCTCTACCAAACATTTCCAATTGGCTGGCCAGACTTCTTCGGTGACAAACACGTGCCGAAGCTGTTCACAGTGGTAGTTGGCCAATTGCGCGTCTAGCTCTTTGAGCTGCTCGGCCAGTGGCTCGGCAACTGGGCTGAGATTGGTGTAGATAAAGCCCTGCCAGACTTCGCAGTGATGACTGGGTAGCCCACAGGCGTGTTGCGAATTTTCCATCAGCGGTGCAGCAATAAGCGCCCCATCAAGTTTATAGCTCCACGCATGGTATGGGCAGATAAAGCGCTTGCTGCGACCACTGCCTTCAGCCACCGGCATGTTGCGGTGCCGGCAAACGTTGGCGAGCACGCGAATGGTTTCGGCCTCATCGCGCACGACCAACAAGGGTTCCCCAAGCAACTCGGTGGTAAAAAAATCTCCCGTTTGAGCGATTTCGTCGGCTCGCCCCAAGCAGTGCCACGGTGGAAGGCAGCGGCGCTCTGGAAGTTGCGTGTAAGCGTGCAGGGTTTCCAGAAAGGGAAGGTACTTGTCATGTGCCGTTTGCATAGCGACTCCGTGGTGTTGTCGCGCAGTTGATTTGACGTGCTTTTGGCGGAGTGTGTTGCTGGAGCTCTAGCAGGGTAAAATTGCTTTTTATAATTTGCTTGATCGCTCGTTTGTATGTTTCTGATTGCGACATAGGCGACATGTTGTTATTTTGACACCTCGTTGAGCCGTGAAAGCGCAAAGTTGTTGTTTTTATGATGAATTTTCGCTTTGATTTTGTTTCTTATCGACTACACTTTTGAACTTGTTTTCGTCGCAGATTTTCAAGATATGTCCGCTGCAATTTACTTGGTTGGTCGAGGTGCCACTGGCAATACACGCTTTTACAGGGCCTTTGTGACAGCCGATCTTCTCGGCGGATGGAGCCTGGTGCGCGAGTGGGGCGAGCGCGGAGTAGCCGGTCAAAGCAAAGTCGATTGGGTAGAGTCTTTGCCCGATGCGCTAGATCAACTAAAGCGGCTGGCCAAGCGCAAATCTCGGGAAGGCTTTGCGCCTGTAATTAACGAACTGCCGGAGCTTGTGCCGTTGGCAGCTTGATTTGCCGCTGTTTTATGACGCTGTACATCATGGCGCTGACGCACACACAATAGGTGCCGAGTACAAGCATTTGGTGGCCATAATCCACCCCTAGGTCAATAAGCCAGCCGGTGACACCCGGGCCCAGAGCGCTGGAGAACACCATCATCGCTGTAATCACCGCGCGAATAGAGCCCAAATGCTGGGTGCCGTAGAGTTCGGGCCATATGGCTCCGTAGAGCACCGAGCTCATACCGTATGAGACGCCCATTAAGCCCATAAACAAATAGATGCCAAACTCGGCTTCAACCACCCCGATCGTCAGACACCCCATGGCCAGCGGCAGCAGAAAGTAGGGCAGTAAGCTGACACCGCTGAATTTGTCGATGAGCTGCCCAGCGATCAAGGCTGAGCAGACAGTGATGCCTGCTAACAGCACAAAAGCCTGTGCAAAGGATTCAGCTGGCCAGCCGCGCAGCGTGAGCAAATAGTCTTGGTGAAAGAAGATCGCAGTGCTTATAAAAGAAGGTGCCAGCACAGCGAGTGTCAAGCGCCAAAACAATCCGTCTCTCAGCACATCCTCTCGGCGCCAATGGCGCCGTGGCTCCAAAGATAAATCTACGGCTTTGTCGCTTTGTTGAGGTGTTCGCTCTACCCGCATTAATAGGTATATCAGCGGCAGGGCTAATAATAACAGGGCGGCACCCGCCAACAGCCAGCTAATCCGCCAGCCGAATGATGCAAACAGTGATATGGCAAGTATGGGAAGAATGGCTTCCCCGCACTGATGCCCCAGTGCCACTAGGGATACAGCACGTCCGCGGTGCGCACTGTACCAGCGACCCATTGCGGTCATCGCGGTATGGCTCATCATGCCCTGACCAAACAAACGCAACATATAGAGAGAGAGCAATAAGCCCCATATGCTGTGCGCCAAGGCCATGCTCGCGGTAGCTAGGACCAGCATGGGTACGATTAACGCAATGGTTCGAGCGACGCTGATGATATCTACCACGCGGCCGAGGCTTGGCAATGTGGCAGCACTTGCCAGTGTGGCCAGCATGTAGAGCCCGCCAAATTCGCCGTGGCTTAAGCCGTACTCGCCACGGATTTCGGCGCCCGATAACGAGATAAAAAAGGTTTGGCCAAAGCTCGAGAAAAAGGTGAGTAAAAAGCCACCTAGCAGCCAGCGGGTGTTATCGCGGACAAACTGTAGGGTGTCCTGCATGGGTCAGTGGCCAAGAGAGTATAGGCCGTGCAGTATATCTAATACACGGGGTGCTCGTGGGGTGCTGTTTCTTGTTAAAAATACACGAGAGAAGAATCTTCCTGAAAACAGCTTTTCAAGGGGCTGCAGGGTTTCGGTTGCTCTGTGCCTAGTGCTTTAATTCAGCGATGGTTACACCTTTTTTCAGAAAAAAAAGCCCAGCCAAATGGGCTGGGCTTTTCACACTAGGATCAGTCGATCACTAGCTGGGGCGATTGGCGATCAGGTCGTCGACAACTGAAGGGTCGGCCAATGTGGAAGTATCTCCCAGACCGTCGATTTCGTTGTGAGCGATCTTGCGCAAGATACGGCGCATGATTTTGCCAGAGCGCGTCTTTGGCAGGCCGGTGGCCCACTGCAGAACGTCGGGGCTGGCAATTGGGCCAATCTCTTTGCGTACGTGCTTGACGAGCTCTGTGCGCAGCTCGTCAGTGGGTTCTTCGCCTGCCATCAGGGTGACATAGACATAGATACCTTGACCCTTGATGTCGTGCGGGTAGCCCACCACGGCGGCCTCGGCAACCTTATCGTGCAACACGAGTGCAGACTCGATCTCGGCAGTGCCCATGCGGTGGCCAGAGACGTTGATAACGTCATCTACACGACCAGTGATCCACCAGTAGCCGTCTTCGTCGCGCTTTGCGCCGTCGCCGGTGAAGTAGTAGCCGGGGTACATGGCAAAGTAAGCTTCGTGAAAGCGCTTGTGGTCGCCAAACAGTGTGCGCATCATGCCGGGCCAAGGGGTCTTCATGGCCAGTACACCTTCGATAGCGCCTTCGCCGGTGATCTCTTTGCCGTCTTGGTCAAGCAAAATGGGCTCTACACCGAAAAAAGGCTTAGAGGCAGCACCGGGCTTGAGCGCGTGTGCGCCGGGCAGAGGCGTGATCAAGTGGCCGCCGGTCTCTGTCTGCCAGAAGGTATCAACGATGGGGCAACGACCCTCGCCGACCACGTTGTAGTACCACTCCCAAGCTTCTGGGTTGATCGGCTCTCCAACGGACCCGAGTACACGCAGACTCTTGCGAGATGTCTGTTTAACCAGGTCATCGCCGGTGGCCATCAAGGCGCGAATAGCGGTAGGGGCAGTGTAGAAGATCGCGACGTTGTGCTTGTCCACCACCTGCCAGAAACGGCTGTTGTCTGGGTAGCTGGGCACACCTTCAAACATCAAGGTGGTGGCGCCGTTGGCCAGCGGGCCGTAGACGATATAGCTGTGGCCTGTTACCCAGCCCACGTCCGCTGTACACCAGAATACTTCGCCGTCCTTGTAGTCGAACACGTACTTGTGTGTCATGGCAGCGTAGAGCAGGTAACCACCCGTGGTGTGCTGTACGCCTTTTGGCTTGCCGGTAGAGCCAGAGGTGTAGAGGATGAACAGCGGGTCTTCAGCGCCCATGTTTTCGGGTGGGCAGTCTGTGCTCTGGTCGGCAAGAAGCTCGCTGTACCAGACATCGCGGCTGTCATCCCATGCCACGTCGCCCCCGGTGCGCTTGACGACGATCATGCTAGTGACGCAACCCGCTTTTTCGCAGGCGATGTCAGCATTGGCTTTTAGTGCAACAGAGCGGCCGCCACGCAGGCCTTCATCAGCTGTGATGACGACTTTTGCTTCGGCACCGGCGATGCGGTCTGCTAGCGCTTCAGGTGAGAAGCCGCCGAATACGATAGTGTGTACCGCGCCCACGCGGGTACAAGCGAGCATGGCGACAGCGGCTTCGGGGATCATCGGCATGTAGATGCAGACGCGATCGCCGCGTTGAACGCCGCGTGCTTTTAGGCCATTAGCCAGTTGGCACACTTCCGCGTGTAGTTCTTTGTAGGTGATGCTGCGGGACTCGTCTGGGCTGTCGCCTTCCCAGATAATGGCGGTTTGGTCGCCGCGCGTCTCCAGGTGGCGATCCAAGCAGTTGTAAGAGACATTGATCTCGCCGCCCTGGAACCACTTGATATCGGCGGTGTTGAAATCCGATTCCAGTGTTTTGTCCCAAGGTTTGGACCAGCTCAGGAATTTTTCGGCTTGCTCGCCCCAAAAACCGGCGGGGTCTTCAATCGACTGCTTGTACATCTGCTCGTACTGTTCGGCGTTGATATTCGCCTGCGCAGCAAACTCAGCGGGTACGGGATACATCTTATCGGTTGACATGTATTGCCTCCATTTAGGATTCGACCTTGAATTCTTTTCTTTTTGAACAGCGACTGCTCGCCATTCGTCCTTCGGTGTAGCAGGTGTCCGCCGTCGCGGCGGAGATGGCACTATTATTCACGGCTGTGAGATAAAGGCATAGCTTGCTCGTGAAATTCAACTATATCAATGAGATAGTTAGTTTGTGCAGCTCAGATGGTCTGCTGCAAAAATGCTTTTGTTACGAATTTCAACCTCACTTTGGGAACTAAGGTAACAGTTAGGCAAGGTGGCTTGGTAATAATTGGAACTCTTTGTTGCTCGCCTTGTACCGACCAAGGGCGGGTAGCCCGCCTTGAAGAGGAACTATTTACCACTGGATTGTCGGGGGATATCCATCTTTTGCCGGCGCTCCCAAAGCGCTTTGCGGCTGATGCCCAGTCTTGAGGCAAGCTCTGTCTCGGTCATATGAGTCTGGTTGGTGACAACAAAAAATCGAAAGTACTCGTCCAAGCTCAAGCTGGCAGCTAGAGGGGCCTGAGGGGCCTGAGGGTCGGGTTCCGCGGCGATGCCCAACATGCCTGCATCAATAGTCGGGTCATCGCTTAAGATCACAGCTCGTTCTACGGCGTTCATCAGCTCGCGCACATTGCCTGGCCAGTGATGCTTTTGCATCGCTTGCACAGCGCGATCAGTAAACCCTTCGATATCGGCATTGAGCTTTTTGCTTGCTTGGCTGAGCGCGTGCTCGGCCAATGCAATGACATCTTTTTCTCGATCGCGCAAAGCCGGAAGAGCTATTTCTAGGCTGCGCAGGCCAAGGTATAAATCCTCTCTAAACTCACCTTGCTCGACCAGAGCGGCCAAGTCTTTGTGGCAAGAGACAATCAGGCGAACGTCGACACGGCGCGCATGGCTGGAGCCCAGTGCTCTAACTTCCCGGTGCTCGAGTAAACGTTGCAATCGGGCCTGTGCTGTTTCGCTCAGCTCACACAAGTGACTTAAGTACAAAGTACCGCCATGCGCTGCATCGGCCAGCCCCTTGCGCCTGGAGTCGCTGCCCGCCACCGCACCTCTTTCGTGTCCAAAAAGCTCTGCTTCAATTGAGCCGTCGGGGATGGCGCCACAGTTGACGACAATCAGTGGCCCGTCGGCGCGGTCGCTGACGTCGTGGATGGCTCGTGCCACTAATTCCTTGCCTGTACCGGGTTCACCCGTAATCAGCACGGGCATGGACACCCGAGCCACCTTTTGCACGCGATCAAAAACAGCGCTCATCGCGCGGCACTCGCCGATCATGCCTGCGCTTGGGAAGGCGCGTTGCAAATCACTTTTCAGGGCAGCGTTCTGGCGATTGAGTTGGTTGCGCTTGAGGCTGCGCTCAACCATTAGCAGCATCTCTTCGTGGTCAAAGGGCTTGCTGATGTAATCGACGGCACCTGTTTTCATCGCCTCGACCGCCGAGCGCACACTGGCGTAGCTGGTCATAATGATGACAGGCACTTGTTCCACGTGGCTGATGATGGCTGTGCCTTGTTCGCCGGGTAGTCTCAGATCGCTGACGATGACATCAAAGCTGTCCAGGGGGAGGGCGGTGGCTTGTTCCACCGAGTCAGCTTCTTCTACATCGTATCCAGCACGCTCAAACATACGCCGCAGCGAGAGTCGAATCACATCTTCGTCGTCAATGATCAAAAGCCTACTCATGTGCGGCTGTACTCCGTCGTGTTGCTATCTGTATTGGTGGGTAGCGTTATTTTGAAACTGCTGCCCTTGCCGGGTGAGCTGTCGAGACTGATGCGCCCGCCGTGTTCTTCAACAATGGAATGCACCAGAGATAAGCCAAGACCTGTGCCCTTGCCCACTGGTTTGGTGGTATAGAAGGGGTCGAAGATAGAATCTCGAGCCGCTTCGTCAATGCCGCTCCCCTGATCTTGAACTTCGATCGTGCAATTTTCGCCCGCGGCCCTAACCAATACTTTAACTTTGTCACCGGCTTCGCTGGCGGCGCAGGCATTGCTCAGCAAGTTGAGCACGAGCTGCAATATTTTTTGGCGGTCAGCGCTGATCTCAAGATTTTTGGGGCAGTTGCTACTCAGTTCTATTGGGCGTGTAGCCGGGTCTAAATTCATCAGCTCAATGGCGTCGTCAATACAGGCATGGAGAGGGAAGCTCTCGCGCGCGCTGTCTCCTGTGCTCTCTCGTCTTGAAAAAGCCAACAGTGATTTGACGATATCGTTGATACGGCGTGTTTGCTTGATAATGTTTTCACCGGTGGAAAGGACAATCTCTGAATCGCTCTCGTGAGCCAGGTTTTGCGCCAAGCTGTCAATGCCGGTCAGCGGGTTGCCGATTTCATGTGCCACACCAGCGGCGAACCGCCCGACTGAAGCAAGCCGCTCAGAGTGCGCTAATTCCGCTTCCAGCTGATCAATATTGGTTCGGTCCTCCACCAGAATAACCAATCCACTGCGCGCTTCAGGCGCAGCCGCACTAGTGAGGATGTGCGACTTGTGGAAGTTGTAACTGCGTGTGTCATCGCCGCGTTGAACGCGTTCTTTAAAACTCTGCCCCGAGTCAAGCTTGGCAAAATCTTGCAATAATTTACCCCAGGGAGCGGCGAGGCTGCCGACCGATTGACCCAGCGCATCGCTGGACTCAATTGTACTGATACGGACCATCGTACTGTTCCAGATCACCACAGTGCCGTTGGTATCTAGTGAGCAAACCCCGATAGGTAATTCGTGTAACACATCACGGTGGTAGCGTCGCATTTCGTCCAGTTCGCGCTCGGCTCCGCGCAATCGATTGCGAGAATTTTCAAGTCGCATTTCCAGACGCTTAAAGCTATCGGAGAGCGCAGCGTGGGTTTCTTTGTGCAGCCTCAGGCGGTCATTGACAATAAGGCGGGCAAGCGTCGGACCGAGCAGGCCGGATAGGTTGAGTTCTATGCGCTCGCGCAGTCGCCGCAGTTCTGCAGGTCTGGACTCTTGCCAGCTCAAGCTCAGCTCTGCCAGCGCATTGCGCACCTCTTTTTCAGCGGCAGATGGGCCCATCACCTGTTCAAGTTGTTGGGTGAACTGGTAGGGCGACAACGCGAGCACGGTGCCGGTCAGCGGGCGCGAGCCCTGGTGAATACAGAGCTCCGCAGCCTCGACTTCTTCATCCGAATTTTTGGTGGCATAAGAGCCCAAAACCATCAGGCAGGCATTCACCGACAAGGTCCAAAAAGTAGCGACACCCCAGATGTCGCTGCCGCCACTACCAAAAATTGCGCTGAGGTTTATTTGCTGATCCAAGATATCCGAATTGACCAACAGTGGAACGATAAGAATGATGAACCACATGGCAAAGCCACCCGCTAGGCCGAGCAAAAAGCCCTCG
>JBMYWE010000015.1:0-15182 GCA_049607125.1 Granulosicoccaceae bacterium
TTCATTGCATTTGGGACATATGCGTCCACCTCCATAGGCAGCGCAGGTCTAGGGCCGATTAGCACCATGTCACCAAATGCGACGTTGAATAGCTGTGGTAGTTCGTCGATACTGGTTCTGCGAATAAACGCGCCCACACGAGTGACTCGGGCGTCGTTTTTGGTCGCTTGCACAAACCCCGCGCTGGGCTGAAACCCCATGCTGCGAAATTTGAATACGTCGATCACCTTGCCGCCCAAACCGTAGCGCTTTTGCTTAAAAAAAACCGGGCCAGGGCTGTCTAGCTTGATACACACGGCGACCGCCAGTAAAAAGGGGCTGAGCAGCAGCAGCGCTGGCAAAGTGATCACAATATCAAGTAGTCGCTTATTCAGCGGCATGCCGATGTCGTCGTTGGGATTTGTTGACGTATCCATGCCGACTAATCCATTCGGTCTTTGTAGTAGGCGTAGTGGCTGGCCGATTGGCTAGAAGCATTCAAAATGCAACCGTTGACGCTTACACCGGCGTACTGCAAACGACGGATGCTCTCTTTGAGTTGTTGTTCTTTAACTTCTGACTCTTTAACAACCATCAGCGTTGTACCGGCAGCGCGACCAATTGTTGTGGCAGTGGCAACACTCAAAATCGGCGGCGTGTCGATAATGGCAATATCGAAAGCTGGCGTAATACGCGCCAAAAAGGCTTGGAGATCACCCTCATTAGGCGCGCTGCTGTGTATCTCGTCGGAGTGATGGCCGCGAGGTAGCACGTACAGGTTTGGTACACCAGTGCCTTTTACCGCCGTGGCGGGGCGAGCGGTACCGGCCACTGCATCGACTAAACCCGGTCCGCCATCGATTGCGAAAGTTTTGTGGATATAACCGCGCTGGTAGTCGGCGTCTATCAGCAGCACACGCTTGCCTGATTGAGCCAGCAGCACGGCTAGGTTGATGCTGACAAAAGACTTGCCCATTGCTGGCAATGGACTGCAAATCATCAAAATGTTGTTGCGAGCATTGAACATCAAATCGCTCAGCATGGAACGCAAGCCGCGCAGATTCTCTACCGAGAAATCTTCAGGGGCGCGTATGGCCAAGACTTCGTGGCTGCCGGCGGGCACCAGCTCACCTTTTTTCGCCAACACTTTAGTGGGGTAGCGGAACTGCTGTTGCACTTCGCTGCGCGGAATATTCATAAAAACCGGCAGGCCAGAGTGACGCGATAGCGAGATATCGTCGTCGATGGTGCTGCTGAGAGAGGCGCGCAACATCGTCCATAGGGCGTAGGCAAACAGCGATGCAAGGGCCGCGAGTGCATAAACCAGCTTTCTTTTGGGCGCGACGGGTTTGTCTTGTGGCAGCGCCAGATCTACGATTTGCACACTGCCAACTGTATTGGCTTGGGCTAGTCGCAAGCGTTGAGCGCGTTCATTGAGCTCGGTGTATAGCTTGCGGGTTGCTTCCACTTCGCGCTCGAGCGGACCGAGGTCGTGTGATATCCGCGCTATATTAGGGATGCGATTGCGCAGGCTTTCTATTGTGGCTTGGTAGGTGTCAATCTCTTTGTCGAGCTTGGCCACTGAGGGGTGCAGGCCGGTGTACTTGTCACGTAGTTCCAGCCGTTCGCGCTCTAGCTCGAGTAATTTGGACTCTTCGCTCGCCAAGCGCTGTACCAACGCATTGGTCTGGGCGTTGACCCCAACGGCCGAGTTGTTCTGGCGTTGATACCGCGCAAGTCGTGCCTCTGCACGTTGCATATCTCGCTTGAGCTCAGGTAGTCGCTGTTCAAAAAAGCCCAGCTCGCTCTTAAAAGACTCACTCTCCCAACCCAATTTGACGTCGCTATATTTTTGTGCGATTTCGTTGAGAAGATTGGCTGTCTCACCGGCGTCGTTACCTCGCAGCGATAGTGACATCACACGCGAAGTGGTGTCTCTTGATTCGATGACAAGAGATTCGCGTAGATCTGTAAGTGCTGTCTGCAGAGAGTGATATGTGACCGCAAAAGCCGTGTTAGGTTGCGCGGATATTTGCTCGACGCGCATATCGAGCAAGCCGTCATCACCGGCGCGGGCACTGACCGAACGCCCCACTTGTGCCTTTTCGACCAACATGGTCTGCTGGTCGTAGACGGCGTAGTGTTCATCGTCGATAGTTATCAGTGTGAGCTCTTTGTTGTGCCAAGATTGAGGCACCTTGAGCTCACTGATATCAATGTGTGCTTCGCGCCAAGCATAGCCCTGCGCCTTGGGCTGTGCTTCGAGCCAGTCACGCAGCCAAGTCCACCGCTTGGCCAGCGCCGACAGCACGGGCACTTCGACTGCTTGCACGGCAATCTGCAGGCGATTAGTGGCGATAATCGGCTCGAGCACTTCGCGCGAGCGAACCAAGTCACTCTCTTCTTTTATCAGCGGGGTGTTGCTTGCTTGCTGCGAATTGCTGTCAATTATTTCGTCGGCGCCACTACTCTGAGATAACCTCATCAAGGCGTCGGCTTCAAAGACGTTCGGTGTGGTCAGAAGGTAAAGCCAAGCGAGCAACAGCCCGAATAACATCGATACCAAAAAGCCCCAGCGATTGCGCTTGAGGATTCGAAAGAATTCTCGCGTATCGCTAGTGGCTGGCGCGGTGACCTGCGGGGCCATTGAGGGCGGGTATTGAATGGCTTTCATTTCCATAACTGTACGCTTATCGCATCAGAGCTCAAGAGTGTTTTGCGCCCTGTTCGAGTAGGATCAATTGGCGCTAGCCAGATCGAGTAGTTCTATTGGCTCAATAGTCTCAATTTGAGCTTCTTCGGGCAGTTCGATTCCCAGCTCCTCGCGGAAGTGTTCGATAGTGCGAGCCAAACCTGTGTCTAGCTTGATCCGCGGTTGCCAATTCAGCAGGTTCATGGCCTTGGTGATGTCGGGCTTGCGCATTTTGGGATCATCCTTGGGCAACTCTGTGTAAAAAAGATTGGAGTTCCCGCGCGTTAAACTGATGACCTTGGAGGCCAGCTCGTTCATCGTGAATTCACCCGGATTGCCCAGATTGATAGGGCCAATAACTGCATCGGGGGTGTTCATCATAGTCACAAAGCCGCTGATCAAATCGTCGACATAACAGAAAGAGCGCGTTTGGTTACCATCACCGTACAGCGTGATGTCCTCGTTTTGCAGTGCCTGGACCACAAAATTGGAAACAACCCGGCCATCGTTACGCGCCATGCGCGGTCCGTAAGTGTTGAAAATGCGCACGACCTTGATTCGCACGTTGTGGCTTCGGTTGTAATCAAAGAACAGGGACTCTGCAGTGCGTTTGCCTTCGTCGTAACACGAGCGTGGGCCGATAGTGTTGACATTGCCCCAGTAGGATTCGCGCTGCGGGTGCTGAGTTGGATCTCCGTAGACTTCGCTGGTAGATGCTTGAAATACGACTGCGCCCGTTCTCTTGCCGAGTTCGAGGACATTAATCGCACCCAGTACACACGTTTTAGTGGTGTGGATTGGGTCTTCTTGGTAATGGACCGGGCTTGCCGGGCAAGCCAAATTGTAGATCTGATCGATTTGAGAGAAGTCGTCAGGCAGTTCGATGGGATCGACGATATCGTGTTTGATAAAACGAAAACGTTCGTTGTCGATATTTTGCACGATGTTTTTCTCGCTGCCTGTGTGCAGGTTGTCGAGACAAAGAACACGATCACCGCGGCCGAGCAATTCATCACAGAGATGGGAGCCTAAAAATCCCGCGCCGCCGGTTACTAGAATGGTTTTCACTTAGAAAGACTCCTGTTTTCCAAATACTTTTCGATCAGATGAAACACGATCCGCTGTGCCATATGTCACTACTGTCTCGAGGCGTACAAATAATTAAGTTAATCGGATTGCGTCTTGATGACTATGTCTAGTGTTGCAACGTATTCTCCGATAGTGTGCCGATGTTCGCAATCTGGTACTACTGGTGTTGCGATCTACTTCTCAGAACGTTGAGTGTTAACCTGACGCCCTTGTGCAGCAATGTATTGCAGAACGGTGCGCAACATTTCCGTGGTCTTGGCTTGCACCAACGAACTAGCATGTACAAAATTCGCTCGCTACAGCAATGAGTTAGTCTGATTAGGCTCACACAGCTTGTGTAACGAAACAGCCGAATCCACTGCATCACAATGTGACTACGATTGTCCGACGTTGTCCGTCCATTCGCAACCGTACAGTGGTTACCAAAATATGAGAATTTGCTTGACGATTGCTATTGACAAAAGACTGAACAAAGCTCCAACAATCAAGAACGTCGATGTCTTTGTTCAGCACAATAATTCGGACTAAAAAATAAGTTTTTGAAAAACAAGAAATAAGTATGCTTATTGTCGAAAACTTTAGCTGACGTTTTCTATGCGGAGCTGCATCGATTCCCTTGCTGCTACTGAAAACTATGTAACATAAACGCTACATTTTTATTTTGTATTTAATTGGAAATTAGACCATTTGAGTGACGCTACTGCACACGAACATTGGATGACTGTTGCTTTAGAACTAGCAAACAAGGCTAAAGATCAGGGCGAAGTTCCCGTGGGAGCCGTTGTTGTGTTTGAGGATAAACTTGTCGGCCAGGGCTTCAATAGCCCAATTGGCAGCTGTGACCCTAGTGCGCACGCGGAAATACAGGCCCTGCGCAGCGCAGCGCGATCACTGAATAACTACCGTCTGCCAGCTTGCACGCTCTATGTCACCCTAGAGCCTTGCACCATGTGCGTGGGAGCATTGGTACACGCTCGTATAGAAACACTTGTGTACGGTGCTAGAGAGTACCGCACTGGTGCTGTGGAGAGCCAGCTTCAGTTATTGGATACCGCGGCCCACAATCACCGGGTTATATCTCATGGCGGTGTACTTGAGCCGCAATGCCGAGAGTTACTGCAGAGCTTTTTTAGAGCGAGACGAAAAGCGAAATAGCCCATATAAGCTAAGTAATCTCCCCGTTTATTAATAGGCACCTGCATTAAAGAGCCTGGCTGTTCACGCCGCTAACGATAAAAGGTCTAGCCGAGATCAGCACCGTGTGTGCGTGAGCACTTGGCTTGCGTATTCCTTTCTAGAGTGTCCTGAATCTGCTATGCGTTTAACCCAGTTGGTCGAACAACTTGCCCTCAAGTTTACCCCCGATGCTGTCAATGGCGATGAACTGTCTGCGTCAGCGGCGCGTACAGCGCTCGTCGCTCAGATTACGGCGTTGGACGCTGCTAGGGCGGGCTCAGTGGGTCGAGGCCTGCAATTGGCCGCAGAAGAGCTGCACGAGCTTGCACTGCTGACCGGTTCGCAAGACAAAAATATACGATCTCTGGGCGCAGACGCCCAGCGACTGGTGGAGCAGGTCAGGGCGTTGTGCAATGACTTGGCACTGCAACGTTGGTCAAGTGTGGAAGCACTCAGACCAGAGCTGAAGCGGGTGAAAGAAGAGATCTCACTACTGATTTGTGAATTGGTTCGCAAAATTTCGGCAATGCCTCAATCGCTGGGCGACTACGAAGCACCACAGTCCGCCGATCGGGTACAGATAGAAACTCTGTTGCGCCAGGCAATCATCAACGGCCGCGATAGGCTTACCGCCATTGAGATAGTGCTCGAGGCGTTGATTGCGAGCAGCGGGTCTTGCCAAGATTTGGAACAGCTAGCCTTGCTCGACAGCGAGTCCTTGGACTATTCGGTGCGACAACGTTTGGCCGGCTTGACGCGCGATCAGGCACTCGACGAGCAAATTCTCAGCAAACGAAGCTCACATTAGTCGGTGGGGCTGCGATCCCACTCACTTCGGCTGGATTTCCACTAACAGCGTGTTGTCCTCGACGGCAACGATTTTAATGCCCGTACCAGCGGGGGCGTCAGGGCCTCGCAGCACCCACAAGGTGTCGTGAATATTCAGTCTGCCCTGGCCGTGTACGATTGGCTCGTCGATCACATGCTCCTTTCCAATCAGACCGTCTGCCCGTCGATTGAGAGTCGATGGCTGTGCAGACTGATCACGCTTATATAGCCAAGCTCGGGTGGCGCACAGCAATAACACGGTACTAAGGGCAAAGCAGAGGGTCTGCAGTTGCCAGCTAGTCTCGGGTGCAACAAAGGCCAATAGCGCCGTGACAAAAGCCCCGGCTCCGGCCCACAACAGTATCGCCGTAAAGCTTAGGATCTCGAGAATCATCAACCCAAAACCCAAGGCCAACCAATGCCAGTATGTGATCGCTGTCAGCGCTTCCATCATCAGAGCTCTAGGTCAGTTTTGTCTAGACTGGGCCCGGAGCGAGCTGCCTTGGCCGCAGACCCAGCGGTCTGTCCTGACATCCCGGCAAAGGCACCTTTGGCCAGCTCGCTGATACCGCCGATAGAGCCGAGTAAACTGGTGGTCTCGAGTGGCATAAACACCACTTTTTCGTTATTGGCACTGGCAATTGACTCCAGCGACGCCACGTATTTTTGAGCCACAAAGTAGTTGAGGGCTTGCACGTCACCGGCACCGATGGCGTCAGACACCATCTGCGTAGCGCGGGCCTCAGCCTCGGCCTCCCGCTCGCGTGCTTCTGCCTCTCTAAAGGAAGCTTCTCGCGCGCCCTCGGCCAATAAAATGGCCGCCTGCTTTTCGCCCTCGGCGCGCAAAATAGCGGCTTCGCGGCTGCCTTGCGCGTCCAGAATATTGGCTCGTTTCTCGCGCTCAGCTTTCATCTGTCGCGCCATGGCGTCGACCAAATCCTTGGGCGGGTTGATGTCCTTGATCTCTATGCGCGTGACCTTGACACCCCAAGGTTGAGTTGCCTGATCGACCACGCGCAACAAACGCTCGTTGATCAGGTTGCGGTTGGAGAGCAGGTCATCCATGTCCATACTGCCCATCACGGTGCGGATGTTAGTGGTGGTCAGGTTGATAATGGCCGACTCGCGGTTGTTGATCTCGTAGGAGGCTTTGGCCGCGTCAAGTACCTGAAAGTAGACCACTCCATCCACCGTGATCATGGCATTGTCACGCGTGATAACCTCTTGCGAGGGCACATCTTGCACCGTTTCCATCATATTGACGCGGTGGGCCACGCGGTCAACAAATGGCAAAATGACACGCAATCCGGGTTTGATGGTGCGGGTAAAACGGCCCAAGCGTTCAATGGTGTGCTCCTCTCCCTGCGGCACGACCTTGGCCGCGGCCAGCGCGAACACGACCGCCAGAACCAAAATGATGATAACAACAACACTGAAGGTGCCCATGTTTAGCATTTCCTCGATATTCACTCACCGCAACAAAACGGGGCTGTCTTTGTCATGAGTGTAGCGCGAGTCGTGCATCAGAGCCGAACGATCGACACCGAGGGCCGAGGTTTCATCGAGATTACCGCGTTGGCGCGCGAGATAGTGCGATCCGAGCGAGGCGAGCAGGGCATATGCCATGTATTTGTGCGTCACACCAGCGCCTCACTGCTGATTACCGAGAATGCCGACTCTGACGTATTGCGCGATATGGAAACGGTCTTTGCCGACTTGGCTCCCGACGGCGACTCTCGTTATATCCACAGCTACGAAGGTCCAGACGATATGGCTGCGCACCTGCGTTGCGCTTTGACCCAAACCACCCTGAGTATCCCAGTGATCGATGGCCAATTGATGCTGGGCACCTGGCAGGGTTTGTTCCTGTGGGAGCACCGCTACAGGCCACACAGACGTGAAATCGTATTCAGTTTTCAGGGGAGTTGCACGAACTAAGGGCGTGTCTAGTCTTGCTAGTAGGCGGCTTGCTGCGCGTCTAGATCCTCTTCGAGCCGCTGCTTTTGCACTTGGCGGTGCTGCTGCCGAACCATCTCAAGCTTACTTGGCACACTGTAGCGCAGCGCGCTGCAGCGACAGCCAAACTGCCGCTGGTAGCTGATCTCCACACCGTCCTGTTGCCAGCGGTAGAGCTGGTCGCTGATGAACTTGCCCTTTTTTTCGGCGGGCGCACCGTATTTGCGTTTGAGCTTGCTCAGCATGCGCCGGTGCGAGAGCGGGTGTATGTGGTACTCAGCAAAGGCAAAGGCGTTGTCCTGTGCGTCAAAGCCCAAATACAAAAAGGTGCTCTCACTCAACACCTCGGTGCTGTCAAACACCTCGTACAGCTCAGGGCGATCGGTATCCAGCAGCTTGGCACCCGCAGCACGGGCAGCCATGCCTAGGTTGCCCTTGTTGGCCTGAGTGAGCGCGACGCCGAACAATTCCACTGACCACACGGGCGGGCTCAGCGTGGCAAAGCACATGATTAGAAGTAGTACACGCATACCCTGTGTAGCGACACATTCCGACGGAGCCAAAGGGTGTGAGGGTTCAAATTTTCTGCACCGACCGCAGCTTCTTAGCGGTTTGCTCCACATGGTGCTCAGAGGCTAATTTGGCCGCCTCTGGGTCTCTTGCAACGATGGCAGCCACAATCGCGCCGTGCTGGTCGAATACCGAGCGACTAAAACTACTCTGGTCAAACAGGTGCTGTGATGAGATGGCGATGCTGGCCTCCAGCGCTTCGCGCAGACTGCGCACCACCTCGAGTAGCACTTTATTGTGTGAGGCCGTGGCGATGGCCAGGTGAAAGCCAGCGTCCGCTTGGCCCATGGCATCGAGGTCTCGTGCGTCTACAGCCGCACCAAATCGCCGGTGCTGCTTTTGAATAGCTGCTCTGTCTCGGGCAGTGGCTCGCTCGGCCGCTCCTTGGGCGGCCATGGCATCGATTGCCGTGCGTACCGCTAACAGCTCTCGCCGGCTGCGCGCTGACTGGGCCAATAGCGCGATCAGGGGAGAGGGCTGGGCTCGTGTCACGACGCTACCCGAGCCGCGACGCGTATGAATCAAACCCTGAGCTTGCAGCTTCTGTAGGAGTTCTCGCAGAGCGGCGCGCGAGCAGTTGAGCTGGGCGGCCAGCGCGCGCTCGGCAGGCAGACGCGTGCCCACAGGCCATTGACCGTCGCGTATCAAGGTTTCGAGCTGTTGCGGGCTGTGGGCTGCTTTCATCAGATCTCTTGCTATTCAGTCCTACGCGGAGCTATTTGAGCACGTACCTGCCCACGAGGCAATTGGTCTGACCAATCACCGCTTGCTTTGAGTGCTCCGCCGCACGCGTTAGCATGTCCTCATTGTGGAGGAGAAACAGAATGACTGATGTACAAGAGGGCAAGCCGCGGGTTGGTTTGTTTGTCACCTGCCTGGTGGACTTGCAAAGGCCCAGTGTTGGTTTTGCCGCGGTCAAACTGCTAGAGCTTGCCGGCTGCGAAGTGGAAGTGCCATCCAGACAGACTTGCTGTGGGCAACCGGCATTTAATAACGGTGATTACGCCTCCACCGCTGCACTGGCACGTCAAACAATTGAAGCGCTGGAGAGCTATGACTACGTGGTGGCCCCCAGCGGCTCTTGCGCTGGCACCCTCAAATGCCACTACCCCGAACTCCTGGCCGATGATCCCGACTGGGCTGGTCGCGCGCTGGCCTTCTCTGCCAAGGTGCACGAGCTGCTGAGCTTTTTGGTGGATGTGCGGGCCTTAGATGTCGCCAAACTCGACGCCAGTTTTGTCGGTACGGCCACTTACCACGACAGCTGCTCTGGCCTGCGCGAGCTGGGCATAAAAGAGCAGCCGCGCAAATTACTGCAAGCGGTCGAAGGATTGGATGTGGCCGAGATGGAGGAGACTGAGGTCTGTTGTGGTTTCGGTGGTACGTTTTGCGTCAAATACCCTGAAATATCCGCGCGTATGGGCAGCGATAAGCTGCGACACGCCGCTGAAACAGGTGCAGACGTGCTGCTCGGTGGCGACTTGGGTTGTCTGCTCAACCTCTCGGGTAGGGCACGCCGTCAGGGCATGGATCTACGTGTTTTTCACACGGCAGAAGTGCTGGCGGGACTCGCCGAGCGCGGCATTGGCGAGGAGGCCAAATAATGAAAGTTCGCAGCCCCGAATTTAAACAGCGCGCCACCGCGGCACTCTCTGAACCTAGCTTGCAAAAAGCGCTTCGACAAGGGAAAGCTGGCTTTCAAGGCAAGCGTGCTCAGGCTATCAGCCTAGTGCCCGAGTGGCAGCAAATACGCGCTGATGCGAAGGTGATGAAAGACCACACCCTAGAAAACCTCGACCACTACTTACTGCAGTACGAGGCCGCGGTCCAAGCCAACGGCGGCCAGGTGCATTGGGCAGCGACTGCTGAAGATGCCAACCGCATCATCACCGAATTGTGTCTCTCAAATGAGGCCAAGCTGGTGGTCAAGGGCAAGTCGATGGTGAGCGAAGAAGTGGCGCTCAATGACGCACTCATTGCCGCAGGGGTCGAGACCGTCGAAACTGACCTCGGCGAGTATATTATCCAGCTTGCCGACGAGCCGCCGAGTCACATTATCGCCCCGGCCTCGCACAAAACCAAAGAGCAAATCACAGACCTCTTTGAAAAAGCGCACGGCGGGCCGCGCATCGAGGACCGCGTCGGTCTGGTCACTCAGGCGCGGCAGGTGCTGCGAGAGAAATTCATGAGCGCCGATATCGGAATCACTGGTGCCAATCTTCTGGTGGCTGAAACCGGCCAGCACTTGTTGGTCACCAATGAGGGCAATGGCGATCTGTGCTCCAGTGTGCCAAAGGTGCAAATTGTCATTACCAGCATCGACAAAGTGGTGCCCTCCCTAGAGGACGCTGCGGCCACTATTCGGCTGCTGGCGCGCAGTGGCACTGGGCAACATATCTCCAACTACACCAGCTTGTACGGGGGCCCCAGGGCAGCCGATGAATTAGACGGCCCCGAGCAATACCACGTGGTGTTGGTGGATAACGGCCGCAGCACCATGCTTGGCAATGCCTTTAAAGACATGCTGCGCTGTATTCGTTGCGGCGCGTGCATGAACCACTGCCCGGTGTATGGCAACATTGGCGGGCACGCCTACGGCTGGGTCTACCCGGGCCCCATGGGCTCCGTGCTCACCCCCAACATGGTGGGGTTGGAGCACACGCTAGATCTGCCCAACGCCTGCACGCTCAATGGCCGCTGCGCCGAAGTCTGCCCCATGAGTATTCCCTTGCCAGATCTGCTGCGCGAGCATCGCCGCCTGCAGTTTCAGCGGGGCTTAGGCAAACCGCTCAGCCGTGGCGCTTTGGCGGTTTGGGCCAGTGCTGCAAAAAAACCTAAGCTGTATCAAGCACTCAGCCGCCCAGCCATAAAGCTGATGGGCTTTTTCGCACCCAAGCGCGGGGCCTACAAAAAACTGCCTGGTCTGGGTGGTTGGACTAGTCAGCGCGACTTGCCGGCCCCGCAGGGAGATACCTTTATGGCGCAGTGGCAAAAGCAGCAGAAGGCGGACAAACAATGAGCAGTCGCGAGCAAATAATTGGCAATATTCGTCACTCCCTCGGGCGGGGAGAGCTGTCGGCACAGCAACAAGAAGCCTTGCAGATGCGTCAAAACTCTAGGCGTCATCACGCGCGACCCGCCACCTCCACAGACTTGCTCGAGCAACTCAAGCAACAGATGGAGAAAGTGCAGATGAGCGTCACTGAGCTAGCAACCGAGTCAGAAATCGGTGACGCAGTGAGCGCCTACCTGCGCGAGCATCAACTGCCTGCCGCGATCACCGTCGCGCCGGAGTTGGCTGCTATTGACTGGCCGGATTCTCTAGAGGTGCACACGGGAGCTGCCCGACCGAATGACCTCAACAGCGTCACCGGGTGCGTCTGCGCTATCGCTGAGACAGGGTCTGTGTTAATGCAAGCCAGTGCCCAGTCGCCCGCCACTTTGCGCTTCATGCCCGATAACCATATGGTGGTGCTGCGCCGTGACCAGATAGTGGCTCACTTGGAGGACGCCTGGGATACCATTCGGGCGCAGGACGGTGGTGTTTCGCGTGCAGTGCATATCAACACCGGGCCCAGTCGCACCGGCGATGTCGAGCAGGTAATCGAAATCGGTGCTCATGGGCCCAGGCGTATGCATGTGTTTTTACTTGCATAAAGTAGGAGGCTTGGGGGGATTGTGAGGGTGTAAGCTCACGTCAGGCTCCCTATGGTCGGTCACTCAGCCAGGACACGTGGTTGAGCATCGTCCTGTACTGGCGGTGTCCGAGCTTGCGTTTTAACAAGTGCCGGTAGTCGCGCTTGGCCATCTGTACCCGTTGATCCACTCGTCGCAGTTTTTGTTTGAGCGCTCTAATCTGCGAGCGACTGGCGTGCTGCCTCTGCGCGCGATGCAAAGCGCGTTCTAGTCTAAACTGCCTCTTTTCCAAACGCTCGAGGCGTTCTCCCGCTTGATGCAAAGATACAGGCCGAGTGTAGGGCTTTAGGTTTGATATGGGACGCGCAGGTCGGATGGGTTTATTTGGGCGATGGTGCTGACTGACACTGTGCTTGCCAGTCCAATGTTTAAAAGACGCTGCCTCTTGGGCCTGCAATACACTGAAGGGAGAAAGGGCGCCCAAAGTAGCCAGTGTGGCGGCGGCAATTAGCTGTTTCATATATTCGCTCCTTGGCCCCATGGTTCGCATGCGTCGCATAGCTGAGGCACTCGAAGAGTTGGAGCCATCTGACTTGCTAGAGTTCCAGAGGCTCTAAGCTAATCCGCGAATTTGTGATTGAGCTCCCGCTTTTCTGCTTAGGGCAACTGTTCTGCAATCAGTGGCCAAGCCGTCTCGAGCAGGGCCGACTGTGCGGCCTCATTGGGGTGGATGCCATCGTCCAACATCAGGCTGTCGTCGGTGGCCACCCCCTCTAGGAAAAACGGCGCTAGCGGTACATCGTGTTGTTCGGCGACACGGGCAAAACTGTTGTGGAAGCGCTCGGTATAGGCCTCCCCATAATTGCTGGGTATGCGCATACCCAAAATCACCGGTTTGCAACCTCTGTCCAGACAGAGCTTGACCATCGCTGACAAATTATTACGCATTTTTTTCAATGAAAGGCCTCTAAGGCCGTCGTTTCCACCGAGTTCTATCACTAGAATACGGGGGGAGTGCTTGTCGAAGGCTGCTGCCAACCGAGCCAATCCACCGGAGGTGGTATCGCCACTGACACTGGCGTTGATCACCTGAAAGTTCTGTTGGCTTTGCTTCAGCCGATGACGGAGTAGTTCCACCCAACCGTCCTCTTCGGCGATGCCGTAGGCCGCACTGATACTGTCGCCAAGCACCAAAATGGTGGGTGTTTGAGCTTTTAGAGTGGGCGCTAAAAGAGACAACAAAAGAAAAGTGACGCCGAGTGCGCGTCTTAACGAGAAGAAATTAATCATGGTTCAACCTTCGGCAAGTTCTAGCGATATGTTACTGCAAGCGAAAGACTTAACAAAAACGGTCAGTGCCCCAGGCGGTGAATTGTGTTTACTCAACGGCGCTAACCTCGCCGTGAACAAGGGCGAGGTGATCGCCATTGTCGGCCCGTCTGGGGCGGGCAAATCTACCTTGCTTGGCTTGTTGGCGGGCCTGGATGCGGCCTCAACCGGTGATGTGTCGCTGTTTGGGGAATCGCTCAGCGGACTCGACGAAGACCAGCGCGCGCAATTGCGTCGTGGCAGAGTGGCCTTTGTGTTCCAAAACTTCCAACTGTTGCCCGGCTTGGACGCACTGGAAAACGTGCAATGGGCGCTAGAACTGGCTGGCCTGCAAGAGCCCGCTCGCGTAGCGCAAGAGGCATTGGCGCAAGTGGGGCTTGAAAAGCGCGTGCACCACTATCCCTCGCAGCTCTCTGGTGGCGAGCAGCAGCGCGTGGCGCTGGCGCGTGCGTTTGCGTTGTCACCGCAACTGCTGTTTGCCGATGAGCCGACCGGCAACCTCGACCAAGCCACGGGCGAATTGGTGATGGATGTGTTGTTCCAACTGCGCGACCGCATTGGCTGCGCGTTGGTGCTGGTTACCCACGACATGAACCTCGCGGCACGCTGTGACCGTCGCCTGACGGTGCGCGACGGTCAGCTGAGTGCAGACGCATGAGTGTCTGGCGTGAATTAAAAAGGGCGGGGGAGCTTCGGGTTGTTGCCGCCGCGCTGGTGGTGGCGGTGGCCGCCGTCAGTACTATCGGCTTTTTTACCGACCGAGTACAAGGTGCTCTCGACAGTCGTGCCACCGCTTTGCTCGGCGCCGACTTGATGTTGTCCAGTACGGCGGGCATAGACCCGGCGGTGCACGCCAAAATTGACGAACTGGGCTTGCGTTCCGTGTCAGTTATCGAGTTTCCAAGCGTCGCCCTCACCGACGATGACGACAGCTCTCTTATCGCGGTGAAGGTGGTGGCCGAAGGTTACCCGCTCCGTGGTGAGTTGCAAATCAGCGAGCAGTTGGGCTCTGCGGTTGCCATTGCCGACGGGATACCTGCGGCGGGTGAGTTTTGGGTCGAGAGCAAACTGCTGTCCGAGCTCGGTCTTGCCGTCGGCGACAGCATTCAAGTTGGCAGGCTCAATCAAGCGATTACCCGCGTCATTCACTATGAGTCAGATCGTGGCGGTGCCTTGTTTCAAGTAGCGCCAAGGGTGATGTTCAATCAGGCCGACCTCGACGATAGCGGCCTGATTACCGAGGGCAGTCGGGTGCGATATGCGCTGCAGCTCGGTGGAGAGCAGAGCGCGTTGGAATCGCTGCAAAGCTGGACCAAAGCCCAAGAGTATCCTGGCTTGCAAATACAAGGTGTGCGCGATGCGCGGCCTGAAATACGCACCGCACTCGATCGCGTCGGCCGTTTTTTGGGGCTCGCCGCCATGCTGACTGTCTTGGTCGCCGGAGCCGCGATTACGGTAGCCCTGCAGGGCTTGGTACAGCGCGAATCGGATGCGGCGGCGATCAAACGCTGTTTTGGAGCTACCCAGGCCGAGGTGTTGGGGCAGCTCTTCCAACGACTGGCAGTGGTTAGCTTGGCCGCCAGCGCCATCGGTTTGCTGTTAGGTTTCATCATGCAAGCTGTGATTTCGTCGGCCATAGGTCAGTGGTTCGACGCCGAGTTGCCAGCTCCCGGCGCCTTGCCTGCACTGGCGGGTTTTGCCACCGGTCTTATTACACTGATCGGTTTTGGGCTGCCCAGTGTTTTGCGTATTCGGCAGGTGCCTGTGGTGCGCGTTTTGCGCCGCGAGCTGGGCGCGCCTCCGGCGGCGGCTTGGGCGGTGGCGGGCACGGCGCTGGCGGCGCTCGGTTTGTTGCTGCTGTGGCAGGCCAAGAGCGCCACGCTTGCCGCTCTAGTATTGGTTTCCATGTTGGTGGCGGTGGTGTTGT
>JBMYWE010000016.1:0-3799 GCA_049607125.1 Granulosicoccaceae bacterium
ATGGTCTGTAGGTCTTCATTTTCGCCGCTTCCCCATCACAATATTCTTGCACAATGGCCAGAGCCTCCTAGTGGAGTACATCCGTGCCCGTGTCCAGCGGCGATGCTCACCTCACCCGGCACACTCCCTCGTGATCAGACACCGAAGAAACTCAGCGAGCCATGGCAAAGAGATCTCCTGATACTGGCGATCCATGCGGCTCGCACTTGTACAAAGAGTGAAAATCAGTAATCTCTAGACCACCAATGCCAACAGAGCTTCCACATTATGAGCCAGCAAGACACTATTGCCCTTATCCAAGACTACTACGCGGCCTTCAATCAGGCTGACATGGCCGCCTTTTTGGCCCTGCTCTGCGACGATGTCGTGCACGATATCAACCAAGGCGACCGCGAGGTGGGAAAAGCCACCTTCGCAGCATTTATGGAAAAGATGAATCTTAGCTATCGGGAGCAGCTCGAGGACATCCACGTCATGGCTTCGGATTGCGGCACCCGAGCAGCGGCTGAATTCGTGGTGCACGGCGAGTACTTGAACACGGACGAGGGTTTACCGGAGGCCACAGGGCAAACCTACACTCTGCCAGCAGGGGCTTTTTTTGAGATTCGCGAAAGCAAGGTGGCACGTATTAGCAACTACTACAATTTGCAAGACTGGCTGGCACAAGTGGGAGCTTAAAGCCATGCTACGTGTCGAGCGCCTCAGTGGCGAAGCGCTGTCGCCATATGTCGACGATATTGCCCGGCTCCGTTTACAGATTTTTAGGGATTTCCCCTACCTCTACAACGGCGACATGGAGTACGAGCGTCGCTACTTGAAAACCTACTTAGACAGTGAACTCGCGGCTGTTATTTTGGCGAGAGACGGTTCAAGCGTTGTCGGTGCATCCACCTGTTTGCCCTTGCGCGATGAAGAGGCATCCTTTAAGGAGCCTCTATCTCAGCTGGGGATGGATACCGATCGCATGTTCTACCTCGCCGAATCGGTACTGGACCCACACTATCGGGGCAAGGGTATTGGCCTAAGATTTTTCCAAGAGCGCGAAACCTATGCAAAGTTGCTCGGCGGCTTTAGTCACGCTTGCTTCTGCGCGGTACAACGCCCGTTAGATCATCCACTTCGACCCGCGTCATACACCCCTTTGGATGCATTTTGGCGTAAGCGCGGCTACGCACCTATTGAGGCCAGCGCAAAATACACATGGCTCGATGTTGCGCAGGCAACTGAAACTGAAAAGCAGCTGCAATTCTGGATAAAAAAACTATGACAACCATACAAGTCGCGACAGCTAATTACCCCATCACAAGGCACGCCTCGTGGGATGCCTATTGCCAGCACATAGAAGCCTGGGCAACTGATGCGGCAGAGCAAGGGGCGCAGCTTTTGGTCTTCCCAGAATACGGTGCCATGGAGCTAAGCTCACTACTAGATGTTCAACTACAGGCAGACTTGCACGGCCAAATTGGTGCTTTGCAAACATACCTAGAGCCTTTCATCGCACTGCATCAACGACTCGCACAACAACTCCAGGTCACCTTGCTAGCTGCCAGTTTACCGGTATTAAACAATCAAGCATTCGTCAACCGTGCCTACCTCGCGCTGCCAAATGGTACCCTTGCCTACCAAGACAAGCTCACCATGACCCGCTTTGAACACGAACACTGGAACATCAAAGCAAGCGATGAACTGAGCGTTTTCAACACACCAGTAGGCAAGCTGGGTGTTTGCATCTGTTACGACAGCGAGTTCCCTCACTACGCACGGCAGCTGGTTGAACGAGGGGCTGACATCATTTTGGTGCCCAGTTGCACTGATACTCTTGCGGGTTACAATCGGGTGCGTATCGGTTCCCGCGCCCGTGCACTAGAAAACCAATGTTATGTCATTCAAAGCCCCACAGTGGGCAATGCTGCCTGGGCACCTGCAGTTGATGAAAACCACGGGGCCGCAGCTGTCTATACACCCGTTGACAAAGGGTTTCCCGACGATGGAGTACTAGCTCAGGCCCATCTCAACAAACCATGCTGGCTTTACTGCACACTCGACTTAAGCCTACTCGCCAACGTACGCCGTGACGGCCAGGTGCTGAATCATCGCGATTGGACTCGACAGTTCAGAGATTTAACCCTCAAAACTTTGTAGAGGTAGCATTACCGTTCTGCGGAGTGACAACAATGCCAACTGCAATCGGGCCAATCGCTCTGGTGAAAACTCCCACCAGAACAGCAAAACCCAAGTCTCAGCCAAACGGACCGCCAAACACAAAGAATATTCCGCACGGGGTGCACCTAGAGCTAGCTCAAAAACTCATTTCCGTTACACTTGGCACACCACAAAATACAGGAGCGATTGTCGTGAAGACTGACCTCAGCCCAGAGCTTTTCTCGTTTTTGCGCGAGCTGCGCGAGAACAACAACAAAGAGTGGTTCGCCGAGAACAAGCCACGCTTTCGAGAAAACGTGCAACTACCGATGGTCAGTTTTATTGAAACCATCGCTCCCTGGCTCGAGCAAAACACACCCGCTTTTATCGCTGATACTCGGCTAAACGGCGGTTCCTTGTTTCGCATTTATCGTGACACGCGCTTCAGCAACGACAAGACTCCCTACAAAACCAATATCGGTTG
The DNA here is from genome assembly GCA_049607125.1 of Granulosicoccaceae bacterium. Classification (GTDB taxonomy): domain Bacteria; phylum Pseudomonadota; class Gammaproteobacteria; order CALCKW01; family CALCKW01; genus CALCKW01. The sequence goes on from JBMYWE010000016.1 coordinate 2,627, forward strand.
CCATTTCCGCCACCGCGCTGGTAAAGACGCACACGCGCCTGGGTTCTATGTACATATTTCGCCTGAAGAGATATTTTTCGGAGGTGGTATTTGGTCTCCACCAACTCCCGCACTCAACAAAATACGCGACGCCATCGTTGAAAACCCCGAGCAATGGCAGGCGATCAAAAAGGCTCGACCCTTCAATAAAATTTTGGGAGGCCTAGGAGAAGCGCAATCACTCAAAAAAGCTCCCCGTGGCTATGCCGCCGATCACCGGTATATAGATGATTTAAAGCTGAAGTCTATCTACGCCTTCGGCAACTGTACCGAGGCACAAGTGTGCCAAGCCGATTTCCCAGGTAGGGTGACGGACGCATTTGAGGCTTTGATACCTTTAATGGAATTTATGACCCGAGCACTAGAGGTTGGCTGGGATTAGCCGATCCAGTCTCTGGGATCGACTCGGTAGTACGCCTTCAATTCTTCAAATAATAAAGGGTGCTCACCGTACATTTGCGCTGGCTTTTCGAAGAACAGCTCAGAAACCACCGCGAAGAACTCGGCAGGTTCAGTGGCACCGTATTGATCGATCAAGGTTTTATCTCCCCGGTAGGCCGATTGCTGCAAGCGCCTAAACTCTTCGGTAAATACCACGGCCCATCGCTCATATCGATCAGCCTTTCCTAGAAAGGGTGCACCATTGGTCGAACCGGATTCGTGATCCAACTGATGAGCAAATTCATGAATTGCCACATTCGAGCCATCGCTGAATTTGCTGTTCCCTTTTAGGACATCTTGCCAAGACAAAATCACTTTGCCGTTGCTCCAGGATTCCCCTAGCACGCCTGTATGCTTGACTGAGTGTAGGCCCGCGCCATCCATCGCTTCTCTCTTGACCAGAAACGCATCGGGATATACCAAGATATAACGCAAACCCGCGTAGACATCGGTGTCTCTGTTGAGCAGTAGCAAGCACGCAGAGGCTGCGACGGTCACTTTCACCTCGTCGCTGATCTCAAAGCCGGCACAACCGATAAACTCCTTTTCGTGAACAAACTGTTTAATGCGCGACTTCAATTGCATTTGCAAGTCTGTAGGCATTCGCCGGTAGATTGGAAAATTACGTTTGAGTGCCCAGCGCCAGGCCTCGGGAAAGGGTTGCTTCATGGCGCGTGATAGCTGATATCTAGG